>NZ_JARESX010000026.1:0-96435 GCF_046026435.1 Paraburkholderia sp. RL17-381-BIF-C
GCTGAAAGTCAGGCGCCAGCTTACGCGTGATGGCTATGCGAATGGTCTTGCGCCGGTTGCGGCCGGTAGCCGAGCGACTCGGAGATCATCAGCGCGGTCTGGCTGAGTTGGCCGAGCCAGGAGTCCTGCAGGCGGTCTGCCGGCGCGGACAGCGACAGACCGGCGACCAGTTTGCCGGTGTCGTCGTAAATGCCGGCGGCGATGCAGCGCACACCGAGTTCCAGTTCTTCGTTATCACGCGCGCAGGCTTGCTGACGCACGTGCGAGAGTTCGCGCTCCAGTTTCGTCAGGTCGGTGATGCTGTTCTGCGTGTGGCCCGACAGGCCGGTACGGGTTGCATAGGCGCGCACGCGCGTGGATTCGTCTGCGGCGAGGAACAGCTTGCCGACCGACGTCAGATGCAGCGGCGCCCGCCCGCCGATGGCGCGCACCACCTGCATGCCGGAACGCTCGGAATAAGCACGCTCGATATAGACAATCTCGTCGCCCTGACGTACCGACAGGTTCACCGTCTGGCCGGTCTGACGGTGCAATTCACGCATCGGCGTGAGCGCCGCGTCGCGTACCGACAGGCGGGCTTTCACCAGATTGCCGAGTTCGAGCAGGCGCATGCCCAGACGGTAAGTGCCGGGGTCAGACCGGTCCACCAGCCGGCACATCACCATGTCGTTCAGGATGCGGTGGGCGGTGGAAGGGTGCAACTCGGTGCGGATGGCGAGTTCTTTCAGGCTGACCGGGTCGCTATGCGCAGCAAGGGCGTCGAGCAAGCGCATCATGCGTTCGATCACCTGGATCGAAGTCTTGGGATCCGGGTTCGTATCGCTCATGGGGAGGAATCGGTTGACGCGTCAAACAGCGGAAATTGATTGTATCCCGTATTGTGAAAAAAAAGAAAGCGGTTGGAGGCGCTATTCCAATCAGATTTGATCTGTGTCCTATGCCTTCCGGCCGTTGGTATTGTGCGCCAAACAGCGGATAATCAGGGACGTTTTCCCGAAGGAGGGCTCATGCGAGTCGGATTGTTCGTTACCTGCCTGATCGACCTGATGCGTCCTGAGATCGGGTTTTCGGTCATCAAGCTGATCGAAGCCGCGGGTTTCGAGGTGATGGTGCCACCTGCCCAAACCTGTTGCGGGCAGCCTGCCTACAACTCAGGGGAACGGCGCATCGCGCGCGATCTGGCCGAGAAAACGCTGCGCGAGTTCGAACAGTTCGATTACGTCGTGGTGCCGTCCGGTTCGTGCGGCGGCATGATCCGCGCGCATTACGGCGACCTTTTCGCCGACGATCCCGAAATGATGAACCGCTTCGGTCGCCTGCGCGCCAAAGTGTTCGAACTGACCGACTTCCTCGTGAATGTGGCCAAAGTGCAGTTGCAGCCGGGTGAGTTCGCGGGTCGCGTCACGTATCACGATTCCTGCTCAGGGTTGCGCGAATTAGGCGTGAAAGCGCAGCCCCGCGCGCTGTTGGCGCAGGTCGGCGTGACGGTGAGCGAGATGAAGGACTGCGAGCATTGCTGTGGCTTCGGCGGCACGTTCGCGCTCAAGTACGGCGATATTTCCACGGCGATCGTCGACGAAAAATGCGCGAATATCCGGGCGAGCGAAACCGGCACGGTGGTGCTCGGCGACCTGGGCTGCATGCTGAATATCGAAGGCCGTTTGCGGCGTACCGGCGACGTCACCACGCAGGTGCTGCACATCGCCCAGGTCCTGGCCGGCGACGTGTAACGCTGCTCGCCGCATTCCCGCCGTTTCAGATTCGCGCTTCAGCTTTCACGCGCGTTTTGCCCGATTCCGCACAAGGCCGCCATGCAAGTCCAATCCATGCAATTCAAGGCGCGCGCTGGTCAAAAGCTCGCCGATCAGCGCTTGCAGCAGAACCTGACCAAGCTGTCGACCAAATTCGTCACGGCCCGTGCCTCGGCCATGACCGAGATCGACTTTCCGGCCACGCGCGCCGCGCTGAAGGAGCGCCGCAATCGCGCGCTGGACAATCTCGACGTGTGGCTGGAAACCTTCGAGCGCGAGGCGGCCCGGCGTGGTGTGACCGTCCTGTTCGCCGAGACGACTCAGGAGGCAGCGCGGCTCGTCGGCGACATTGCCCGTCGTCACGAGGTAAAGAAGGTGATCAAGACCAAGTCGATGGTCACCGAAGAAATGCGCCTGAACGAAGTGCTCGGGCAAATGGGCGTGCAATCCATCGAAACGGATCTGGGCGAGTACATCCTCCAGATCAACGACAATGAGCCGCCGAGCCACATCATCGCGCCGGTCGTCCACAAAGATAAGGACGAAATCGCCGAGTTGTTCGCAAAGACTCACAACCGGCCGCGCCTGACCGAAATCACCGACATGACGCGCGAAGCGCGCGAGATTCTGCGTCCGCATTTCATGACGGCGGACATGGGTGTGACAGGCGGCAATTTCGTGGTGGCGGAGACCGGCTCGGTCGTGCTGGTCACGAACGAGGGCAATGAAGGCATGTGCACGGTCATGCCACGCGTGCATGTGGCGGTGACCGGAATCGAGAAAGTATTGCCCACGCTCGAGGATCTGGCTACGGCCATGCGTCTGCTGCCGCGCTCGGCGACCGGGCAGGCGACCTCGAACTACTTTTCCGTGTTGACCGGGCCGCGCGGCGAGGGCGATCAGGACGGTCCCGAACATATGTACGTGGTGCTCGTCGACGGCGGGCGCACAGGGCTGATCGGCGGCGACTTCCAGGAAATGTTGAGGTGCATCCGCTGCGGCGCGTGCATGAACCACTGCCCGGTGTACCAGAAGGTGGGCGGCCACGCGTACGGCTGGGTGTATCCAGGGCCGATGGGTTCGGTGTTGACCCCAAGCTATGTCGGTATCGACAAGGCATTGGACTTACCGCAGGCCGCGACCTTGTGTGGCGAGTGCAATAGCGTGTGCCCGGTGGGGATCCCGCTGTCGGATCTGTTGCGCAAGCTGCGCGAGAAGCAGGTGGAGCGGCGGCTGCGCCCCTGGAAAGAACGCGTGGGGCTCGCCGTGTGGGGTTTTCTGGCGCTGCACCCGGATGCTTATGCGCTCTTTACGAAGCTGGCCGTGCGGGTGCTGGAGCGCATGGGTGGCACGAACCGGTCGATTGCCAGGCTGCCGTTAGGTGGCGCGGGCTGGACCGATACGCGGGATATGCCCGCGCCGGTCGGACGGACGTTCAGGGAGTTGTACGCCGCGCAACGTAGTCATATCGGCTGAGCGGAATGGGGCAAGCGGGGCTTGGTGTGGTAGGTCCGATGTCTCGCGGCATTGTGCGCGAGCCGTAGATTCCGGCATCGCGCTGTCTGATTGCTCATCTCGCTTTCTGGCTGGCGCTTCGGATGAACTCAGCCGAAGCCGCAGAGTAGGCTCAAGTGCGCTCCCATAGCCGTCAATTGGAGCGCGGTCGCCTGGCGGATTCGCAAGTTCGCGTCGGAACTCCAACGCGAACGCTTGACTCAGTGGTCCGTCATCTGGCCGGACTGTCGGCCCGGCACCCCGCGTACGGGTGCCGCGTTGTTGCCGTTGCCATGGCCGCCATTCCCTGCCTGTTGAGGCGGCGGCGGAGGTGGCGGGGCGCCGGCTCCCGGGCGCGGCGCATTCGATCCGCTCGGCCCCCGCGGTCCGCCCGCCGCGCCTTGAGGCGGCGGTCCGCCGTGCGATCCACCGCCACCGGGCTGGCCATGCCAGCCGCCGTTGTCGCCGTGGTTGCCGTTATTTCCATAGTTGCCGTTATTCGGCCGACCGTGGTCGGGATAGCCGCCATAACCGGGCCCGGGGCCGTAATAACGGCCCGGGCCGCCGTAGTAGCCCGGTTCCGAGTAGTTGCCGTAGCCCATGTAGACGTTGGTTTGCGGCACGACCGGCACGCCAGTGGCGTACCCGTCGTACCCGTCATAGGCGTTATAGCCGTTGTATCCGCCATTGGCATTGCCGTACATCGGCGTGCCGTCCGGGTACACCGCACAGCCGCCGAGCAGAGCGGCGACCGCGAGACAGACGATTGGTGCGAAGCGTTTCATGTGAGATAGACCAAGATAGACCAGTGCGAGGGCATGTATTTATAAGACCGCTATTATCGCCATCCGTCACAAGAGCTTTGTATGCGTTTGTAAGGATTTCTTTTTCTGCCGCAAGCCGCGCGCCCGCGATGCGCGCCGCAAACAGCCGATCGACTGTTTCATTGAGAGCAACGATCTGTCTCGCGGCGTTGGGTTTTTCCCGATTGCATATTCCTATAGGATTTGGACTGGGCATAGTGGGCTACAAGCTCATCCGCCCACAATCGGAAGAAACGACATCATGAAAAAGACAATATCGGTGTACTGGCCATTAGCCATCGTTGTGCCGCTCGCTGCGGCTGCCTATCTGCACATTTGCGGAAACACCGCATCGCACGCGTCGCAAGCCCCGCTCGCTGCCGATCAACTGACGGCTGAACTCGCTCGCGCAGTCTCGTACGGCATGGTCGATGCCGCCTCGGCGCTGCCGGCGAAACCGATGCGAGCTGTCACCGCGATGCCGCTCGCGGAAGCGTCGTAAACACGAAGGTAAGTACAAGGTACGCGCGACCGCAGCGGCGCAAGTGGGATCGCCGCGTAGCGCCGCGCCATCCCAAACTCCCGCGCGCCGGGCTTCCGGCGAAATTCCGGCCGGCTTTGTATAATCGCGGCACCTGTTTGCTAACCGTCGGCCGAAGCGCTGGCGCGCCGGAAAAGCCTCTGATGAAAACCGTGTCGATCTGCTTTGTCTGCCTCGGCAACATCTGCCGTTCACCGACTGCGGAAGGTGTGATGCGCCATCTGGTGAGCGAGGCGAAGCTCGCGGAGCGCATTCTGATCGATTCCGCAGGCACGGGCGACTGGCACATCGGCGAGCCGCCGGACGAGCGCGCGCAGCACGCGGCCGGCCGGCGCGGGTATGAACTAGCCGCGTTGCGCGGCCGCCAGATCGCCGCTGCGGACTTCGAGCGTTTCGATCTGCTGATCGCAATGGACGATAAAAACGTCGCCGCCCTGCGCCAGGTCTGCGCGCCGGAACAGCACGACAAGATTCGTCTGCTGATGGAGTTCGTCCCCGAGGCGGACGTCCGCTGGGGCGGCGCCCGCGAAGTCGTGGATCCGTATTTCGGCGGCGCGGAAGGTTTCGAGCAGGTGCTGGATCAGTGCGAAGCGGCCTGCCGTGGCCTGATCGCGGCGTTGCGCCCGCATTTGCTGGCTTAAGCGCTTGGCGGCCGTGGGCGTTAGTGCGCCGAGCCTATCTCGCAATTAAGCGAATGACCCAAATCGCGATAGGGATACTTGACTAAATCGCTCATGTATTTATACTTGACAAAACTTGTCGAGAATTGCGGTTCCCCTACATATGAGACTCACCACGAAAGGCCGTTTCGCCGTCACGGCGATGATTGACCTGGCACTGCGCCAGGAGCAGGGCCCGGTGACGCTTGCGGGTATCAGCCAGCGCCAACATATCTCCCTGTCGTACCTCGAGCAGCTGTTTGGCAAGCTGCGTCGTCATGAAATCGTCGAGTCCGTGCGCGGACCGGGCGGTGGCTACAATCTGGCCCGCCGCTCTGAAGACGTGACCGTGGCCGACATCATCATCGCGGTCGACGAGCCGCTCGACGCCACCCAGTGCGGCGGCAAAGGCTCCTGCGAGGGTACCAAGCAGCACGACGGCCACTGCATGACGCACGAACTGTGGTCCACGCTGAACCAGAAAATGGTCGAGTACCTCGATTCGGTCTCCCTGAAGGATCTGGTCGACCAGCAGCGTTCGCGCGAAGGCGCGCCGGCCGTATTGCGCGACAGGCGCAACGAGGCGCCGGCGGTCGAACCTGTCCGCGTGGCGCCGAAAGGGCCGAATTCCGTTTTCAACATGGCCGGTTCCTAGGCGCGGTATCGAGCAGAAACCGCAGCCTGATCAGAAACCCAGAAGCCAGAGCACATGACGTCCCCGGAGCAATTGATGAACAACGACACTCTCCATCTGCCCATCTACATGGACTACAGCGCGACGACGCCGATCGATCCGCGCGTGGTGGACAAGATGATTCCGTATCTGCGCGAGCAGTTCGGCAACCCCGCATCGCGCAGCCACTCGTATGGCTGGGACGCGGAGCGCGCAGTCGAAGAAGCGCGTGAGAATGTCGCCGCGCTGGTGAACGCCGACCCGCGCGAAATCATCTGGACCTCGGGTGCCACGGAGTCGGACAACCTGGCGATCAAGGGTGCCGCGCACTTCTACAAGAGCAAGGGTAAGCACATCGTCACGGTGAAGACCGAGCACAAGGCCGTGCTCGACACCTGCCGCGAACTCGAACGCGAAGGCTTCGAAGTCACGTATCTGGACGTCAAGGACGACGGCCTGATCGACCTCGAGAAATTCAAGGCCGCGCTGCGTCCGGACACGATTCTGGTGTCGGTCATGTCGGTCAATAACGAGATCGGCGTGATTCAGGACATCGAGGCGATCGGCGAGATCACCCGTGAAAAGGGCATTATTTTCCACGTCGACGCCGCGCAAGCCACCGGCAAGATCGCGATCGACCTGCAAAAGCTGAAGGTCGACCTGATGTCGTTCTCGGCGCACAAGACGTACGGACCGAAGGGCATCGGCGCGTTGTACGTGCGCCGCAAGCCGCGCATCCGTATCGAAGCGCAGATGCACGGCGGCGGTCACGAGCGCGGCATGCGCTCGGGCACGCTGGCTACGCACCAGATCGTCGGCATGGGTGAAGCGTTCCGGATCGCGCGTGAAGAAATGGCGACGGAGAACGAACGTATCCGCATGTTGCGCGACCGTCTGCTGCGCGGCCTGTCGGAAATGGAAGAGGTGTATGTGAATGGCGACATGGAAAAGCGTGTGCCGCACAACCTGAACATCAGCTTCAATTTCGTCGAAGGCGAGTCGCTGATCATGGCGGTGAAAGATGTGGCGGTGTCGTCGGGCTCGGCCTGTACGTCGGCTTCGCTGGAGCCGTCGTACGTGCTGCGCGCGTTGGGCCGTAACGACGAGCTGGCGCACAGCTCGATCCGCTTCACGGTGGGCCGCTTCACGACCGAGCAGGATGTCGATTACGTGATCAACCTGCTGAAGACCAAGATTTCGAAGCTGCGCGACTTGTCGCCGCTGTGGGAAATGCACAAGGACGGGATCGATATTTCGACTATCCAGTGGGCAGCGCACTGACGCGCCGTTTGGACTACGTCGAATTTATCGAATTGCGAATTGCACGAATTGCAGGTTGAAACGAATCAAGGAGTGTCATCATGGCTTATAGCGACAAGGTTCTGGACCATTACGAAAACCCGCGCAACGTCGGTTCCTTCGCGAAGGACGACGATGCGGTCGGCACCGGCATGGTCGGCGCGCCCGCATGCGGCGACGTCATGAAGCTGCAGATCCGCGTGGGCGCGGACGGCATTATCGAAGACGCGAAGTTCAAGACGTATGGCTGCGGTTCGGCCATCGCGTCGAGCTCGCTCGTCACCGAATGGGTGAAGGGCAAGACGCTCGATCAGGCCATGTCGATCAAGAACACGCAGATCGCCGAAGAACTGGCGCTGCCGCCGGTGAAGATCCACTGCTCGATCCTCGCGGAAGACGCGATCAAGGCAGCGGTCGCCGACTACAAGCAACGTCACGGTGAAGCGGTCGTCGCGGACGAGAAGCAACACGCTTAAGCGGCGGTTGCGGCGCGGTTTCAGGTGAATGGAAACGGACGGCGCGAATTCAACGCAACCGTCCGACACGAGCGATATTTGATGCAGGCAGGGTAGCAGCGCGTGAGAAGGCAGACGAACGGCCGGCACGCACTGCGCAATGAGAAACGCTATGGCAATTACGTTGACCGAAAAGGCAGCACAGCACGTCCAGAAGTATCTGACCCGGCGCGGTAAAGGCGTTGGCTTGCGCGTCGGCGTGCGCACCACCGGTTGCTCCGGCTTGGCTTACAAGCTCGAGTACGTGGATGAACTCGCGCCCGAAGACGAAGTCTTCGATTGCAACGGCGTGAAGATCATTGTCGACCCGAAGAGCCTCGCCTATATCGACGGCACCGAGCTCGACTTCGCACGTGAAGGGCTGAACGAAGGCTTCAAGTTCAACAACCCGAACGTGAAGGACGAATGCGGTTGCGGCGAATCGTTCCGCGTGTAATTCCGGACATTTCCGCGTGCAGCGGATCAAAGGCGGCGCGGGCCGCCTTTTTAGTTTGATCCGCGCATTCGCCTGCGCCGCGACGTCGCGACGCCGCCTTCACGCTCCACCGAGCCGAGTTTTTAGACTGCACTCCGGTGCGCTTTCCTGAACGGACTTCTTCTATCCGATGGCCTCGCTGAACGACAGCCACTTCGACCTGTTCGACCTGCCGGCGCAATTCGCGCTCGACGCGGCGGCGCTCGATCACGCCTACCGCACGGTCCAGGCGCAAGTGCATCCGGACCGCTTCGCGGCGGCCGGCGACGCGCAAAAGCGCATTGCGATGCAGTGGGCGACGCGCACCAACGAGGCGTATCAGACGCTGCGCGATCCGTTGAAGCGCGCCACTTATCTGCTGCATCTGCGTGGCATCGACGTCGGCGCGGAGAACAATACGGCGATGGAGCCGGCGTTCCTCATGCAGCAAATGGAATGGCGCGAAGGGATCGAAGACGCGGCCGCGGCGAAGAACGTCGACGCGCTCGACGCCTTGCTCACGGAACTGCGCGACGAAGAGCGCATGCGTTTCGACAAGCTAGGCGCGTTGCTCGACAGCGGCGCGAATCAGGCCGCAGGCGAGGCCGTGCGGCAGTTGATGTTCATCGAGCGGGTGGCGTCGGAAATCGGTACGCAGATCGAGCGGCTCGACTCCTAGCGAGCCCGCGCCGCGCGCAGCAGCGGGAGCGCGGCCACGTTCGCCAGCCGAGCCGTAGCTTTATATCCAGCAACGCGAAAATTCAGGACGGGGCCGAGCGGCCCCGAGAAGACCCAGATGGCCTTACTGCAAATCTCCGAACCCGGCATGGCGCCGGCACCCCACCAGCGGCGTCTGGCGGTCGGCATCGATCTCGGCACCACCAATTCCCTCGTCGCCGCCGTGCGCAGCGGCGTGCCCGACGTGCTGCCCGACGAAGACGGCCATGCGCTGCTGCCGTCGGTGGTGCGCTACCTGGAAAAGGGCGGCCGCCGCATCGGCCGTACGGCCAAGGCCGAGGCGGCGAGCGATCCGCGCAACACCATCGTTTCGGTCAAGCGGTTCATGGGCCGTGGCAAGGCGGAAGTGGAAGGCGCCGAAAACGCGCCGTACGATTTCGTCGACGCACCCGGCATGGTGCAGATCCGCACCGTGGACGGCGTGAAGAGCCCCGTCGAAGTGTCGGCCGAAATTCTCGCGACGCTGCGCCAGCGCGCCGAGGACACGCTCGGCGATGAACTCGTCGGCGCGGTCATCACGGTGCCGGCTTACTTCGACGAAGCCCAGCGTCAGGCGACCAAAGACGCCGCGCGTCTGGCTGGCCTGAATGTGCTGCGCCTGCTGAACGAACCGACGGCGGCCGCGATTGCCTACGGCCTCGATAACGGTTCCGAGGGGCTGTACGCCGTGTACGACCTGGGCGGCGGCACCTTCGACCTGTCGATTCTCAAGCTCACCAAAGGCGTGTTCGAAGTGCTCGCGGCGGGCGGCGACTCCGCACTCGGCGGCGACGATTTCGATCACGCCTTGTATCGCTACGTGCTGGAGCAGGTGGGCATCGCGCCGCAAACGCTCGCACCCGAAGACGTCCGCCTGCTGCTGGACAGCGTGCGTGTGGCCAAGGAGGCGCTGTCCGACGCGCCGGATGCGAAGCTACAGGTCACGCTCTCGAACGGCACCCGGATCGATCTGACGATCGCTGAGGCCACTTTCGAGGCCATCACGCAGGCGTTGGTTCAGCGCACGCTCGGCCCGACGAAAAAGGCGCTGCGCGACGCCAAGGTCACGACGCAAGACATCAAGGGCGTGGTGCTGGTCGGCGGCGCGACGCGCATGCCGGTGATCCGACGCGCGGTCGAGTCGTTCTTCGGCCAGCCGCCTCTGATCAATCTCGATCCGGATCAGGTGGTCGCGCTCGGCGCGGCGATCCAGGCCGATCTGCTCGCGGGCAACCGCGGCGCGGACGGCGACGAGTGGCTCCTGCTCGACGTGATTCCGCTGTCGCTCGGCGTCGAGACAATGGGCGGTCTGACCGAGAAGATCATCCCGCGCAATTCGACGATTCCGGTCGCGCGCGCGCAGGACTTCACGACCTTCAAGGACGGCCAGACGGCCATGGCGATCCACGTCGTGCAGGGCGAGCGCGAACTCGTCAGCGACTGCCGCTCGCTCGCGCGTTTCGAGCTGCGCGGCATTCCGCCGATGGCCGCGGGCGCCGCGCGCATTCGCGTGACCTACCAGGTGGACGCCGACGGCCTGCTGTCCGTGTTCGCACGTGAGCAGGGCTCGGGGGTGGAAGCGTCGGTGGTAGTCAAGCCGTCCTACGGTCTCGCCGACGACGACATCGCGAAAATGCTCGAAGAGAGCTTCTCAACCGCCGAGGTCGACATGCGGGCACGGGCGCTGCGCGAAGCGCAAGTCGAAGCGCGGCGTCTCGTGGAAGCCACCGACGCGGCGCTCGCCGCCGACGCGGAGCTCCTCGACGACAGCGAGCGCGCCGAACTCGACACGCTGCTCGATGCATTGCGCAATGTCGCGCAGAGCGACGACGTGGATGCAATCGAAGCCGCCACGAAAGCCCTCGCTGAAGGCACCGACGAATTCGCCGCCCGCCGCATGAACAAGGGCATTCGCCGCGCGCTTGCCGGCCGCAAGCTCGACGAGATCTGAGCTCGACCCGAGCCTTGCAGCAGCGGCAGGCGGCCTGCGTTGTCCGCCGCTGCAAAAATTCGAATCGCGCCGCGTGGACTTAAAAAGTCCTCGCGTCGCCAGTAAAATGGTACGGAGCCTGTTTGAGGCCGCCGTGCCTCAGACCCAAACGGAAAATGTATGCCTCAAATCGTTGTGCTGCCTCACGTCGAACTGTGCCCGGAAGGCGCGGTGATCGATGCCGTGCCCGGCAAGAGCATCTGCGACAGCCTGCTCGAGCACGGCATTGAAATCGAGCACGCGTGCGAGAAGTCGTGCGCGTGCACGACCTGCCATGTGATCGTGCGTGAGGGTTTCGCCGCCTTGACGCCATCCGAGGAAGACGAGGACGATCTGTTGGACAAGGCATGGGGGCTCGAACCGACCTCGCGCCTGTCATGCCAGGCCATGGTGCCGGCCGAGCAGGATCTGGTTGTCGAAATCCCTCGCTACTCGATCAATCACGCGAAGGAAAACCACTAACAGGAGGATGCAGCCATGAAGTGGACCGATACGCAAGACATCGCGATGGCCCTGACTGACAAGCACCAGGACATCGATCCGCAACAGGTGCGCTTCACCGACTTGCACCGTTGGGTTACCGAACTGGAAGGATTCGACGACGATCCTAACCGTTCGAACGAAAAGATCCTCGAGGCGATTCAGGCTGCATGGATTGAAGACGCGGATTACTGAGCGTCACTGAGTTTTCCGGCGCCGGCCGGCGTTCTGCTCGCCCCTCCGGTTACGGCAAAGAAAAAGGCGATTCCGTTGGAATCGCCTTTTTTGCGTCTATCGAAAACGTATTCAGTGGGTGTCTAGCTTGCCACGAGCGTGCCGTTCTCAACACGAACGCGCTGACCCTGCTGGAACGGCGGCGCTTCATGGTAGGTGAAGTAACGCGTCTTGCCGCTTTCCATCCGCACGCGCACCGAGTACGACGTGGTGCTGCGGATATGTTTTTCGACCGAGTTGCCGGCAAGGCCGCCGCCGAGCGCGCCGAGAACGGTCATCGCCGTGCGGCCGTTGCCGCTGCCGAACTGATTGCCGACCACGCCGCCGGCTACCGCGCCGCCGACTGCGCCGATGCCGGTGCCGTGACCTTCCTGACGTACCGCCGAGATGGCTTCGACCGTGCCGCATGTCGAGCAGTAGGCCGGTTGTGCGGGCTGTTGCTGGGCGTAATCAGGTGCCGGTCGAGCCTGTTGCTGCTGCGCGTATTGCTGCTGGGCGGGCGTGGGGGCGGGTGCAGGCTGCGGTTGCTGAGCCACCTGCTGTTGGGCAGCCTGCTGCGCCGTCGGGTTGGCGGGCGCTGCCGAATCGACTACGCCCGGCTGTGTGCCTTGCGTAGCGACTTGCGCCGCCTGAGTCTGATCGTTTTGCGCGCCATTGCTGGACGCCTTCGGAAACAGGCCCGTAACGGCCGCCGTGGCGGCCAGGCTAGCGATGATCACCGCACCGGCAGCGGTCGCGACCAGCGGGTGTATCCGGCGCTGTTGCGTAGGCTGTTGGGATTGCGTGGTGGGTTGCGTGTTGGGATTGTCCATTTTGGCCTCCGTCTTTAGCAGAGTCGACTTTTAGTGAGACGAAGTGTCTGACAAATCGATTCCGCAAGGGTTTCAATTTGTAACGATTTCCGGGCAATCATCCTGACTGCGCCGCGTCGAAAGCAGGTGCTCGAATGGTGATCCCATACAGCCGAGCCCGGCAGGGTGGGCAGTTTTTACCGATGGTTACAAACTTGACAGCCGCCACACGTCTTCGGAGCAGCAAGAAAAACGCCCGGCTCATGCCGGGCGCTTGGGGTGTGTTCAACCGCAACTTCAACCGCGCAGCGATCAGTCTTCGCGGCGCAGATGCGGGAACAGAATCACATCGCGGATGCTCGGGCTGTCGGTCAGCATCATGACCAGGCGGTCGATACCGATGCCGCAACCGCCGGCCGGCGGCATGCCGTATTCCAGCGCGCGAATATAGTCCGCGTCGTAGAACATCGCTTCTTCGTCGCCGGCGTCTTTCTGGTCGACCTGCTTCTTGAAGCGCGCTGCCTGGTCTTCCGGATCGTTCAGTTCCGAGAAGCCATTGGCGATTTCACGGCCGGTGATGAACAGTTCGAAACGCTCCGTAATGCCTTCAACCTTGTCCGACGCGCGCGCGAGCGGCGACACCTCGATCGGGTAATCGATGATGTAGGTCGGCTCCCACAATTGCGACTCGGCGGTTTCTTCGAACAGCGCCAGTTGCAGCGAACCGACGCCCGCGTTCAGGAACTGCGGCTGCGACGCATCCACGCCGAACTTCTTCAGCTCGGTGCGCAGGAACGCGCTGTCGGCGAGTTGCTCGTTCGTGTACTGCGGCGCGTATTTCTGGATTGCTTGCGTGATCGTGAGGCGATGGAACGGTTTCGCCAGATCGAGTTCGCGGCCCTGATACGTGATGGTAGCCGTGCCCAGCGCGTCGATCGCCGCCTGGCGGATCAGCTGCTCGGTGAAATCCATCAGCCACTTGTAGTCGGTGTACGCGGCGTAGAACTCGATCATCGTGAATTCCGGATTGTGGCGCACGGACACGCCCTCATTGCGGAAGTTACGGTTGATCTCGAACACACGCTCGAAGCCGCCGACCACGAGGCGCTTCAGATACAGCTCCGGCGCGATACGCAGGAACATCTGCATGTCGAGCGCGTTGTGGTGCGTGGTGAACGGCTTGGCCGCCGCGCCGCCCGGAATCGGGTGCAGCATGGGCGTTTCGACTTCCATGAAGTCGGCGTCCGACATGAACTTGCGGATCGACGAAATCGCCTTGGTGCGCGCGACGAACGTCTTGCGCGTTTCCGGCGTGACGATCAGATCGACATAGCGCTGGCGATACTTCATTTCCTGGTCGGCCAGACCGTGGAACTTGTCGGGCAGCGGACGCAGCGACTTCGACAGCAGACGCAGTTCCGTGCAGCGCACCGACAGTTCGCCCTTGTTGGTGCGGAACAGCACGCCGCGCGCCGCGACGATGTCGCCCATGTCCCACTTCTTGAAGGCGTCGTACGTGTCCTGGCCAACGTCGGCAGGCGTAATGAAGAACTGGATCTGACCCGAACCGTCGCGCACCGTCGCAAAGCTTGCCTTGCCCATCACGCGTTTGAGCATCATGCGGCCGGCGATCGCGACTTCGAGCGGATTCGCTTCGAGCGCTTCCTTGTCGGCGTGCTCGTATTGCGACTGCAGATCTTCGGCGTGATGCGTAGGGCGGAAATCGTTCGGATAGGCGACGCCTTGCTCACGCAACTCGCGCAGCTTTTCGCGGCGCTCGGTCATGATTTTGTTGTCGTCCACCTCGGGCACGGCATTCGGTCGGGCCGCGTCAGGCTGGGCCGCGTTAGGCTGGGTCGGTTCGGTCATGATGATTTGGTATTCGGTGGCCCGCACGCGAGTGGCGCGCTTGCGGGTGGCCAGTCAGTAAAAACCTCAGGCGGTGTAAAGAAACAGCGAAGAAACAGGAAGAAGCAGCAGAAGACGGCGAAGATGCGGCGCGGCTTTTTCAGGCCGCGCCGTTTGCGCTTAGACGCCCTGTTTCAGGCTGGCGCTGATGAACGGATCGAGGTCGCCGTCGAGCACACTCTTCGTGTTGCTGATTTCGACGTTGGTGCGCAGATCCTTGATACGGCTGTTGTCCAGCACGTACGAGCGGATCTGATGACCCCAGCCCACGTCGGTCTTGCCGGCTTCGAGCTTGTCCTGCTCTTCCTGACGCTTGCGGATTTCCGCTTCGTACAGGCGCGATTTCAGCATGGCCATGGCTTCGGCACGGTTGCGGTGCTGCGAACGGTCGTTCTGGCACTGCACGACGATGCCCGACGGCATGTGCGTAATACGCACCGCGGAGTCGGTCTTGTTGATGTGCTGACCGCCCGCGCCGGACGCGCGGTACGTGTCGATCCGCAGATCGGCCGGATTGATGTCCACTTCGATCGAGTCGTCGATTTCCGGGTACACGAACACCGAGGAGAACGACGTGTGACGGCCGCCCGACGAGTCGAACGGCGACTTGCGCACGAGGCGGTGCACGCCGGTTTCGGTGCGCAGAAAGCCGTACGCGTATTCGCCTTCGATCTTGATCGTGGCGTTCTTGATGCCCGCGACATCGCCGTCGGTCTGTTCCAGCACTTCGGTCTTGAAGCCCTTGCGCTCGCAGTAGCGCAGATACTGGCGCAGCAGCATGGACGCCCAGTCGCACGCCTCGGTGCCGCCGGCGCCGGCCTGGATGTCCAGGAACGCGTTGTTCGGATCGGCCGGGTTCGCGAACATGCGGCGGAATTCCATGTCGGCCACGCGCTGTTCGATGCCTTGCGCGTCGGCTTCGCAGGCGAGGAGGGTTTCCTCGTCGTCTTCTTCGCGGGCCATGTCGAACAGGTCCTGCGCGTCGCGCAGGTCGTTATCGAGCGACGTGAGTTTGCCGACCGTGTCGTCGAGCAGCTTCTTTTCCCGGCCGAGGGCCTGGGCGTGCTTCGAGTCGTTCCAGACGTCCGGGTCTTCGAGTTCCCGGTTGACTTCGATTAGACGCAGTGCTTTGTCGTCGTAGTCAAAGATACCCCCGTAGCGAGTCCGCGCGAGTGCGCAGGTCCGCCAGTGAGGCTTCGATCGCGTTGAGACGTTCCGCTTCCATGTCGATCTTTTATAGCTTCGTAAAAAGACGAAATTATAGCCGATCGGCGCGCCGCGCCGGAGGCTGTTGAGCGATCCGGCGCGTGTTTGGGGTTGATTTTGTGGAGATTTTCGACCTTTTCAGGACACCGGACACCGGCGCGCTGCGCGAGCTTCAACTCGCCGCGTGCTCGACGATCAACTGCACGCGCGATACGCCGTTCCACGTATCGCTCGCGAGACGGTAGGCGACCGTGGTGCGGGCGGGCAGGGTGTCCGTGTGGTTGAACCAGATCGCGTTGAAGCGCTGGCGGCCGCGCACGAGTTGCAGTTTCAGGTGCTTGTCCTTCACCAGCGCCTGCGACGCGATATCGAATTCGCTCGAAAACACCGGCGCCGGAAAGCCTTGACCCCACACGGCCGCGTCGAGCATTTCGACGAACTGCGGCGTGAAATACGCGTCTTCGAGCTCGCCGTCGGTTTCCACCGTGCGCGAGAGCGCCTCTTCGGACAGCCATTCGCGGCCGACCGCTTCGAACGCGGCGGTGAAGCGCGGCACGTCGGCGGCAGCGAGCGTAAGGCCCGCGGCCATCGCGTGGCCGCCGAACTTCACGATCAGGCCCGGCTCGCGCTTCGAGATCAGGTCGAGCGCGTCGCGCAGATGGAAGCCCGCAATGGAGCGGCCCGAGCCTTTGACGGTCTGGCCGCTGTCGTCGGCGAGCGCGAAAGTGAACGAGGGCCGGTGGAATTTCTCCTTCAGCCGTCCTGCGACGATGCCGATCACGCCCTGGTGCCAGTCGGGATTGAAGAGCGTGATGGTGGTCCTGCCGTCCGGGTCGATCGCCGAGAGGTCGTCGAGCGCCTGTTGCTGCATGCCGGCTTCGATTTCGCGGCGCTCGCGGTTCATCGTGTCGAGTTGCTGCGCAAGGTCCCAGGCGCGGCCGATGTCGTCGGTCGTCAGGCATTCGATTCCGAGCGACATGTCCGACAGGCGGCCCGCCGCATTCAGGCGCGGCCCGAGCGCGAAGCCGAGGTCGAACCCCGACGCGCTGCGGGCGTCGCGCGCGGCGGCGCGAAACAGCGCGGCGATGCCCGGCTGCATCTTGCCTTTGCGGATGCGTTGCAACCCTTGCGCGACCAGCACGCGGTTATTGCCGTCGAGCTTGACCACGTCCGCGACCGTGCCGAGCGCGACCAGATCGAGCAGACCGTCGAGGCGCGGTTCGGGGAAGTTATCGTTGAACGCGCCACGGCGGCGCAATTCCGCGCGCAACGCGAGCAGCACATAAAACATCACGCCGACGCCCGCAATGCACTTGCTCGGAAACGTGCAGCCCGGCTGGTTCGGATTGACGATCGCGCGGGCGGGCGGCAGTTCGTCGCCGGGCAGGTGGTGATCCGTGACCAGCACGTCGATGCCGAGCGCGTTCGCCGCTTCCACGCCGTCCACGCTGGCGATGCCGTTATCCACCGTGATCAGCAGTTCCGGTTTGCCCGACGGATTGCGCGCCGCCAGCTCGACGATCTCCGGCGTCAGGCCGTAGCCGTATTCGAAACGGTTCGGCACCAGGTAGTCGATCCGGCCGCCGAACATGCGCAGGCCGCGCACGGCGACCGCGCAGGCGGTAGCGCCGTCGCAGTCGTAGTCGGCGACCACCAGCATGCGACGCTGGTTCTGGATCGCGTCGGCGAGCAGGGCGGCGGCGTCTTCGCAGCCTTTGAGCGCGACCGGCGGCACGAGCCGCGCGAGGCCCGTTTCGATCTCGTCGGGCATGCACACACCGCGCGCCGCGTAGAGGCGCGCGAGCACCGGATGCAGGCCGTGGCGGGTGAGAATTTCAGCGTCGACGGGAGAGCAGGTGCGCGTAACGATTCGAGTCATTCGGAAAGGCCGTGGATCATTCGTTGGGTCATTCGATCATTTATTCGATGAAGAGCGAGGCGAGCACGCGCCGCCGCCAGAATTTGCGCAGATCGCCGCGCGTAACGGAGAGCGTGACCGAGCCGGTGTCGCCGCACAGGGTCAGGCCAAGTTCGCCGAACTCGCCGGATTGCAGCGCGGCGAGCGCCGGTTCGAACCAGTCTGTTTGCAAGGCGGCGAAGGCGTCGTTCCAGCGCGCCCAATCCTGCTCGATGTAGGGCGCGGAGAACGGATCGAGTTCGACCAGCGTGGAACCGCTCGTGTCCGTGTTTGCATTCGAGTTGGCGTTGGCGTTGAGCGCGGGCGCGCCGCCCGACGTGCCACGCAGCGCGTTATCCGCAGCGCCGCGCGTCGCGCCCGCCGCCCGCAGCGCCGCAAACGACGCCGGCGGCGCAGCCGCCGCGACGCCCGCGGTCATCGCGAGGCCACGTGTGGCGGCGGCGTCGGAGAACACCCGTGCAAACGGGCTGCGCACCGGTTGCGCCGCGCCTTGCGCGTGAAACCAGATCGAGTTGACGGCCGGCAGGCCGCGCGCTTCGCGCGCTTCATTGACCGGATGTTCGAACCATGCCATTTGCACTTCGTTCTGCAGCTTCATCCAGGCGCGCGAACGCTCGCCGGAATGCGCCTCGTGCGGCAGCCAGATTTCGATGTTGCGCCCGCTCGCGCGCAACGGCGACGCGCCGGCCAACGTGCCGAACCCTTCGCCCGACAGATACCAGCGCGCGGGCCGCGGCGCTTCGATACGCACGCCGAGTTCCTCGATCAGCGGCCGCGCGACCGCCAGCAGGGCGCCGGCTTCCGCATCGGACAGATCGAGCGAGGCCGGATCGATGAGCACCAGATGGTCGTGCGCGATGCGCACATGCACCGGCTGCACGCAGGCCCATGTCGCGTTGCCGGGTTCACCGCCGTCGGCGCGCAGCATGTAGGGCGCGAGCGGCGCTTCGTCGGCGGCGGCCGCGCCGCTCGGCAGCGCGCCGAACTGGCGCGCGACCCAGCGCTCGTGCGGCAGCGTGCGCTGAAAGTCTTCGCCGATCACGCGCTCCACCAGCGTCGCGCGTGAAATCAGCCGGTCGAGGGCGGGACTGCGGATATCGTGAAGGGCGGTTGCGGCGTCCGCTGCGGCGGGCAGCGCGAAGGGCAGGAGAAGATGGAGGCGGTTGGCGAGCATGATGCTGCGCATTGTAGGGCAAAGAGTGCGAGTATTCCGTCCATCAGCTCCCGCTTGCTGAAGCCGCGGCGGCGGGCCATGCGTTCGCCGCCGTATCAGCCTGGCCTGGTCAGACCCGGCCCTGAAGCGTGGAGCAACAGCCGCGCGCGGCGGCACCGCGCAGAGGACGATGGAGACCGTCATGTCGCGTGAACTCAAAACCGAACAGGAACTGCTGGCGCTGGTCGTCAAGGCGCTCGATGCCAACCCGGCCACGGCCGCCTGGATTCCAACCGGTTTCCACGAAACCGTGGACGACGAGACCGGCTGCAACTGGGACATCAGCCATCTGCACCGCGACCGCAAGGACGCCGACGTGGCCGGGGTCGCCAACAGCGCCGCCGCGGGCATCATCAATGAGCTGCGCGGGCGTTACAACCTGCGGTAGGTGGAATGGGCGTGCGTTTCGGGGCCGGCCATTGCGCCTGCGCTCCGCTCCAGACTGCCTTTGCGCGAGTCGGCGGCATTGTATGGCAAACTTCGCGCTTGATTGGTGGTGGCAGTGGCGGTGCCAGCGGCGGCGGGCGTCTTCCAGACCGCCGCGGATCGGGGTGGCGCGCCCATTGCTATGGGCATGGCGCGTCATGCCGGAACCATCCGCTGCGCAACGACACCAATAATCACGACGCTCGGGCCGCACGGCAGGCGCTTCACGCCTTCGTGCGCGGCACAAAGCCGAAGAAACGCAGAAAAGGATTCGCTTGAAATTTCCCTACGAATGGCAGATTGGCTGGCGCTACACCCGCGCCGGCAAACGCACGACCGGTAACGGCTTCATTTCCTTCATCGCGCTCGTCTCGATGTCGGGCATCGCGCTCGGCGTCGCGGCGCTGATCGTCGTGTTGTCCGTGATGAACGGTTTTCAGAAAGAGGTGCGCGACCGGATGCTGTCGGTGCTCGCGCACGTGGAAATTTTCTCGCCGACCGGGTCGATGCCCAACTGGCAGTTGACCGCCCAGGAAGCCCGCCAGAACAAGGAAGTGATCGGCGCGGCGCCGTATGTCGAAGCGCAGGCGCTGCTCACGCGTCAGGACGCGGTGAGCGGGGTGGCGCTGCGCGGCGTCGAGCCGTCGCTCGAGCCGCAGGTGTCCGATATCGGCAAGGAAATGAAAGGCGGCAGTCTGAACGCGCTGGTGCCGGGCGATTTCGGCATCGTGCTCGGCGCCGATCTCGCCACCAGTCTCGGCGTCACGGTCAACGACAAGATCACACTAGTCGCGCCGGAAGGCACGATCACGCCCGCCGGCATGCTGCCACGGCTCAAGCAGTTCACGGTGGTCGGCATCTTCGAGTCGGGACATTACGAATACGACAGCACGCTCGCGCTGATCAACATCAAGGACGCGCAGGCGCTGTTCCGGCTGCCCGCGCCGACCGGCGTGCGGTTGCGCCTGACCGACATGCAGCGCGCGCCAGAAGTCGCGCATCAGCTCGCGCGCACGCTGTCCGGTGATCTGTACATTCGCGACTGGACGCAGCAGAACAAGACCTGGTTCTCGGCGGTGCAGATCGAAAAACGCATGATGTTCATCATCCTCACGCTGATCATCGCGGTGGCGGCGTTCAATCTGGTCTCGTCGCTCGTCATGACGGTGACCAACAAGCAGGCCGACATCGCGATTCTGCGCACGCTCGGCGCGCAGCCCGGCTCGATCATGAAGATCTTCGTGGTGCAGGGCGTAACGATCGGTTTTATCGGCACGGCCACCGGCGTCGCGCTCGGTTGCCTGATCGCGTGGAGCATTCCGTGGCTCGTGCCCATGATCGAGCACATGCTCGGCGTGCAGTTCCTGCCGCCGTCGGTGTATTTCATCAGCGAATTGCCGTCCGAACTGATTCCGGCCGACGTCGCGCGGATCGGCATCATCGCCTTCGTGATGTCGGCGCTGGCAACCTTGTACCCGAGCTGGCGTGGTGCGAAAGTCCGTCCCGCGGAGGCACTGCGCTATGAATGACCGTTCCGCTACTCTATCCATGGCTTCTTCAGATACCGTGCTGCATCCCTATGTGCTGGAAGCGACCGGCATTTCCAAGTCGTTCGTGCAGGGCGGTCTGAACGTGACGGTGCTCAACAACGCGGAACTGAACGTGCGGCGCGGCGAGAAGCTGGCGATCGTCGGCGCGTCGGGGTCCGGCAAGAGCACGCTGCTGCATGTGCTCGGCGGCCTCGACGACCCGAGCGCCGGGCATGTCTCCGTCATGGGCAAACCGTTCACCAGGCTCTCCGAGCGCGAGCGCAACGACCTGCGTAACCGCGCGCTGGGATTCGTGTATCAGTTCCACCACCTGCTGCCCGAGTTTTCCGCGCTCGATAACGTCGCGATGCCGCTGCGAATCCGCCGCATGTCTACCGAAGCGTCGCGCCGCGAAGCGCTCGCGGTGCTGGAGCGCGTCGGCATGGGGCATCGCGCGAAGCATCGTCCGGGCGAGTTGTCGGGCGGCGAGCGTCAGCGTGTCGCGATTGCGCGCGCGTTGGTGACGAAGCCCGCCTGCGTGCTGGCCGACGAACCGACCGGCAATCTCGACGGCGGCACCGCCGACACCGTGTTCAACCTGATGCTCGAACTGTCGCAAACGCTCGAAACGAGCTTCGTGATCGTCACGCACGATCCAGAACTGGCGGGACGTTGCGACCGCATCATGCGGCTGCGCGACGGCGTGCTGCACGAAGAGCCGGTGGTGCCGGTCTGATTGCCGGACACCGAAAGCCTGGGCTGAGCCGTTAGCGAGGCACGCCATGTGGATCGATACGCACTGTCATCTCGATGCATCGGAATTCGACGCCGACCGCGCGCAAGTCGCGGCGGCGGCGCAGCGCGCGGGCGTGGGGCGGATCGTGATTCCGGCGATCGGCCGTGAGAACTTCGCCACGGTGCGCGAACTGGCGCACCGGGTCGCCGGCGGCGCGTATGCGCTCGGCATCCATCCGTTGTTCACGCCGTCGGCGCAAGAGAGCGATCTTGATCTGTTGCGCATGGAAATCGAGGCGAGTCTCGACGATCCGCTGTTTGTCGGTATAGGTGAGATCGGGCTGGATTATTTCGTCGACGGTCTCGACGACGCGCGCCAGCAGTTCTTCTACAACGCTCAGTTGCAACTCGCCCGTGAATTCGACCTGCCGGTGATCTGCCATGTGCGCAAATCGCAGGATCAGGTGATCAAGGGGCTGCGGCGGCATCAGATTCATCGCGGCATTGCGCATGCGTTCAACGGCAGTTTTCAGCAGGCTCAGGCGTATATCGACCAGGGCATGCATCTCGGTTTCGGCGGCAATCTGACGTTCGAGCGGGCGCGGCAAATCCGCCGCCTCGCCGAACAGTTGCCGTTCGACGCACTGGTCGTCGAGACCGATGCGCCGGACATCGCTCCGGCCTGGATCTACAAGCAGCGCAACTCGCCGGAGCAGATTCCGGCGATCGGCGCGGGCCTCGCGGAACTGCGCGGCATGACAGCCGATGAAGCCGCCCTAGGCACAACGGCTAACGCGCTCGCCGCGCTGCCGCGGCTCGCACTTTCCTCTGCATAATTGAACTCGATGGTCTGAGTGGTTCGCGCCGGGCGACACCCACGCCCGGCGGGTTCGTTGACGCCCGCGCGTAGGCGTTGTGTCGTCCGGCTCTGCTGGCGGAGGGCGGATGCGGGCATGGTGGTGCGGGTTTGCGTTGGGGGTGGTCTGGCTGCAGCGGCAGGCGGCGCTGCCGGATTGGGTGGCGATGTGCGGGCTGGTGATGGTCGCGTGCGCTGCGGTTGTCGTGGCGGTGTGGGGGGTGGGCGGGGCTGAGGGGTTGGTGGAGGAGCATCGGGCGGTGGGTGCTGCAGCCCGTTTGGCTGCTGGCGCGAAGGAGTGTTTAGCTCCTGCGTCGGCGTCGTCGCCGCCGCCAACCGCCGCGCCTACGTTTGGCGCGTACGCTCGCGCCGCGAAGCTCGCTTCACTCATAACTCGCGTCCGCTTCACCCCGCGCTTGCGTTCAGTCGCCGGTTGGGGCGCCCTGTGGTGCGCCGCGTTGTGCGCGGGCTTCGGCTACGCCGCCGTGCGCGCGGAGATGCGCCTCGCGGTGAGCTTGCCGACTGCATGGGAAGGCCGCGATATCGAAGTCGTCGGCACTATAAAAGGCTTGCCGTCACGCGACGAAAACGGCGCGCGTTTTCTATTCGACGTCGAATCGGCCGACGCGCCTATTGCCAATTTCCCGCGCGTGATCCAGCTATCGTGGATTGCCGAAGATGCGCCGCCGCCGATCCTCGAACCCGGCGCACGCTGGCAGTTGACCGTCCGGCTCAAACGTCCGCATGGCAACGCCAACTTCGGCGTGCGGGATGCCGAAGCCAATCTGCTTGCCCGCAACGTGCGCGCCACCGGCTACGTGAGCGCGCCGGCTCGCGCGGTGCGATTGCGTGGCCACGCACGCGGGATCGGCGTGACGGTGGACCGCTGGCGTGCGGCGCTGCGCGCGCGGATCGGCGCGGTACTCGGGGATGCGCCACACCGCGGGATCGTCGTGGCGCTCGCCATCGGCGCGCAGGACGAAGTCAGCGCCGCGGACTGGCTGCTGATGCGCGGCACGGGGACGAGTCATCTCGTGGCGATTTCGGGACTGCACATTGGCTTCGTCGCGGGCCTCGCGGGCTGGCTCGCGGGAGCGCTGTGGCGGCGCTCCGGTTGGATCGGCCGCGACTGGCCCTTGCGGCTGCCAGCACAAGTCGTCGCGATGACGGGCGGTGCGCTGTTCGCCGCGCTGCACGCCGCGTTGGCCGGCTTCAATGTGCCGGCGCAGCGCGCGCTATGGATGGCGGCTGTGGTCGCGCTCGCGTTTGTCAGCGGGCGCAATGTGGCGCGGTCCGCGGTGCTTGCCTGGGCATTGGGGCTCGTGGTGCTGATCGATCCCTGGGCGGTCGTGTCGGCGGGATTCTGGTTGTCCTTCTGCGCGGTCGCGGCGATCCTGTTCGCCATGTCGGGACGCCCGCAAGTGCAGGACCACGAACAGCACCACGACGATGCGAACGTGAACGGTGAGGCACCGTCCTGGCTATCGAGGCTGCGTGCCGGATTGCCGCGCCGCGTGCGCGGTGCAGGCGAAAGACTGCGCAGTGCGGCGCAGGTGCAGTTCGCCGTGACGGTCGCGCTCGCGCCGCTCACCGTTTACTGGTTCGCGCAGATTCCGCTGATCGGTCCGCTCGCGAATGCATTCGCGATTCCGTGGGTGAGCCTGCTGGTGACGCCGTCGGTACTGGCGGGCGTCGCGTTGCCTGCACCGCTCGACGCTTACGCGTGGCATGTCGCGCATGCTTTGCTGGAGTGCCTGGCCGCGGGCTTGCAGCGGCTGTCGGGTCCCGCCTGGGCGCTCTGGCGCCTGCCGCAACCGGATGCGTGGACGCTGGCCGCCGCCGCGCTCGGCGTGCTCTGGTGTCTGGCGCCGCGCGGCTGGCCGTTGCGCTGGGCCGCACCGCTGACGTGGCTGCCGCTCGTCATGCCGGCGCCGTCCGGGCCACCGCACGGCAGCTTCCGCCTCACGGCGCTGGACGTCGGTCAAGGTACGTCCGTGCTGGTGGAAACGGCGCGTCACACGTTGCTGTTCGATACGGGTCCGGGACCGGAATCGACTCACGCGGGCGAGCGGGTGGTCGTGCCGTTCTTGCAGGCGCATGGTGTGAACGCGCTCGATACGCTGATCGTCAGCCACGCCGATTCGGATCATTCGGGCGGCGCGCCCGCTGTTCTCGACGCGATCGAGGTGCATCAAATGGTGGCGGCGTTGGCGCCGTCGAATGCGCTGTGGTCGAACGCGCGCCGGCACGGCGCCGACACGCTGCCCTGCGCGGCGGGGCAGCGCTGGCAGTGGGATGGCGTCGAGTTCACGATGCTCTGGCCCGACGCCGGTCCGCTGCAAGGCAAGCCGAACGCGCATTGCTGCGTGCTGCGGGTCAGCACGTTGCCGCCCGCCACCGGTCAGCCGACCGCGGGCGTTCAACCCGTTCAAACAACGCCGCCGGTCATGACCGCCTTGCTCACGGCGGATATCGAGGCGCCCGTGGAACGTGTTCTGCTCGCGCGTGATCGCGGCGCATTGCAGGCTCAGGTGCTGGTCGTGCCGCATCACGGCAGCAAGACCTCGTCGACCGAGCCGTTCCTCGACTCTATCGACCCGCTCGTTGCGCTATTTCAGGTAGGCTATCGCAACCGTTTTCATCATCCGAGTGCGGGTGTGTTCGAGCGCTACAAGGCACGACAGATCGAACTTGGCCGCAGCGATACGGACGGTGCGGTGCGGGTCGAGGTGAACCCGGGCGCCGGGTCGAATCCTCGCGCCACGAGCGAAAGTGCCGGGCTGACGCTCGAGCGTTATCGCGACACGCAGCGCCGCTACTGGATGGACCGCTAGCAAGCTTGTCGGCGAAATGCCGGCCGGCATGGATGGACGAAACGCAGCAGGACCGCACAAGAAGCGCGCTGCTGGGCAAAGCGCCTGCGCGCAAGCGCGCACGGAAGCCCCGCACGCAAAAAACAGAACGGAGATAGCCGCAGTTGAAAAACATCATCCACTTCTCGCACGCGAACGGCTTTCCGGCGTCGACCTACCGGACGATCTTCGCCGAACTCGCCGACGACTACGAACTGCGCTCCATCGAGCGGATCGGTCACGACGCGCGCTTTCCGGTGACGCAGGACTGGCCGCATCTGGTCGAGCAGTTGCTCGACGACATCGGCAGAACGTACGAACACCCGGTGTGGCTGGTGGGGCATTCGCTCGGCGGCTATCTGTCGCTGATGGCCGCGCTGAAAAAGCCGCAGTGGGTGAGAGGGGTCGTGATGCTCGATTCGCCGGTGATCGCCGGCTGGCGCAGCAGCATGCTGCGGGTGTCGCAATGGACCGGGCTCGACGAGCGTCTCTCGCCCGCGGCCGCCACCCGTACGCGCCGCACCCAGTGGGCGAGCCGCGACGAAGCGTGGCGGCATTTCCATTCGAAGCCGGCATTCGCGCGCTGGGATGAGCGCATGCTCTCCGACTACATCGACTTCGGGATTCCGCAAACTTCGCCGGACGGCTCGCGTTCGCTGGCGTTCGATCGCCGCACCGAGTATCAGATCTATAGAACCTTGCCGCATACGCTCGGCTCGCGGCTCGCCCGGGGCGCACCGGTGCCGGTGGGTTTCATCGCCGGCACGCGTTCGAAGGAAATTCGCCAGGCCGGTCTCGCGGCAACCCGCCGCGCGACCGGCGGTCATGTGGAATGGATCGAGGGCAGTCATCTGTACCCGATGGAAAAACCGCTCGAAACCGCGCGCGCGGTGCAACGCATGTTGCATGAACTGGAGCGGCGCGCCTGACGCCGCGTTGAGTGCGGCGCATGGCCGCCGCGCCTGCGCCGCAAAAAACGGTGCGTGATCGACCTGCGGCGACGGCCGCCGCGGTGGCATATGCGCGCGCAGACATCGCTCGGATTTTGCTGGGTTGAGACCCTGCTTTACGGTATAATCCGTTTTTCCCGCGAGCATCCAGCGATGACCAAATATGTTTTCGTCACCGGCGGCGTAGTATCTTCCCTCGGCAAGGGTATTGCCGCCGCTTCCCTCGCCGCGATCCTCGAATCGCGCGGTCTTAAAGTCACCCTCCTCAAGCTCGATCCCTACATCAATGTCGACCCCGGCACGATGAGCCCGTTTCAACACGGCGAAGTGTTCGTGACGGAAGACGGAGCGGAGACCGACCTCGACCTCGGCCACTATGAGCGCTTCATCAGCACGAAGATGCGCAAGGCCAATAACTTCACCACGGGCCAGATTTACGAATCGGTGATCCGCAAGGAACGCCGCGGCGATTATCTCGGCAAGACGGTGCAGGTCATCCCGCACATCACGAACGAAATCCAGGCGTTTATCGAACGCGGTGCGGCTTCCGCAACGTGCGGTGAGCCGGACGTCGCCATCGTCGAAGTGGGCGGCACCGTGGGCGATATCGAATCGCTGCCGTTCCTCGAGGCCGCGCGTCAGATGAGCCTGCGCATGGGCCGCAACAGCGCGTGCTTCGTGCACCTCACGCTGGTGCCCTGGGTCGCCACGGCCGGCGAACTGAAGACCAAGCCCACGCAGCACAGCGTGCAGAAGCTGCGCGAAATCGGTATCTCACCGCACGTGCTGCTGTGCCGTGCCGACCGCCGCATTCCGGACGACGAGCGCGCGAAGATCTCCATGTTCTCGAACGTGCCGGAAGACGCCGTGATCTCCGTGTGGGACGCGGACAGCATCTACAAGATTCCGCAGATGCTGCACGATCAGGGCCTCGACGCGATCATCTGCGAAGAGCTCAAGCTCACGCCGAAGCCGGCCGATCTGTCCATGTGGTCCGATCTGGTCGAGAAGCTGCAGCATCCGAAGAATGAAGTCACGATCGGCATGGTCGGCAAGTATGTCGATCTGACCGAGTCGTACAAGTCGCTGATCGAAGCGCTGCGCCATGCGTCGATGCATACGTCGACCAAGGTCAACATCGAATACATCGACTCGGAAGAAATCGAGACGCAAGGCGTCGAAAGCCTCAAGCATCTGGACGCGGTCCTCGTGCCGGGCGGCTTCGGCCGTCGCGGCACCGAAGGCAAGATCGCCGCGATCCGTTATGCGCGTGAAGCGAAGGTGCCGTATCTCGGCATCTGCCTCGGCATGCAGCTCGCCGTGATCGAATTCGCCCGCGACGTGGTGGGTCTGAAAGACGCGAACAGCACCGAGTTCGATCAGGAAACGCCGAACCGCGTGGTCGCGCTGATCACCGAATGGTACGACCGCGAAGGCCGCGTCGAGAAGCGCACGGAAGAGTCGGATCTGGGCGGCACGATGCGCCTCGGTTCGCAACGCTGCCCGATCAAACCCGGCACGATGGCGGAAGAGATCTATGGCAAGGACGTGAACGAGCGCCATCGCCACCGTTATGAAGTCAATAACCGCTTCGTGCCCCAACTCGAAGCGGGCGGCCTTATCATCAGCGCCCGTACCCCGAGTGAAGATCTGCCGGAAATGATGGAACTGCCGCGCAGCATGCACCCGTGGTTCGTCGGCGTGCAGTTCCACCCGGAATTCACGTCCACGCCGCGTGACGGCCATCCGCTGTTCAAGTCGTTCGTCGAAGCGGCGCTCGCGCATCACGAAGCGAGCACGGCGAGCGCAGTCGGGGAGAAAGCATGAAACTGGGCGATTTCGAAATCGGGCTCGACAAGCCGTTTTTCCTGATCGCAGGCACCTGTGTCGTCGAATCCGAACAGATGACGATCGACACAGCCGGCCGGCTGAAGGAAATCTGCGCGAAGCTGAATATTCCGTTCATCTACAAATCGTCGTACGACAAGGCCAACCGCAGCAGCGGCAAGTCGTTCCGCGGTCTGGGCATGGACGAAGGTTTGCGCATCCTGTCCGAAGTGAAGCGTCAACTCGGTCTGCCCGTGCTGACCGATGTTCACGCCGAGCACGAGATCGAGCAGGTCGCCTCGGTGGTCGACGTGCTGCAAACGCCGGCTTTCCTGTGCCGTCAAACGGACTTCATCCACGCTTGCGCGCGTTCGGGCAAACCGGTCAACATCAAGAAGGGCCAGTTTCTCGCACCGCACGACATGAAGAACGTGATCGACAAGGCGCGTGATGCGGCGCGTGAAGCGGGTCTGTCGGAAGACCGTTTCATGGCGTGTGAGCGCGGCGTGTCGTTTGGCTATAACAACCTCGTGTCGGACATGCGCTCGCTCGCGATCATGCGCGAAACCAACGCGCCGGTCGTGTTCGACGCCACTCACTCGGTGCAGTTGCCGGGCGGGCAGGGCACGAGCTCGGGTGGCCAGCGTGAGTTCGTGCCGGTGCTGGCGCGTGCCGCGGTGGCGGTGGGCGTGTCGGGACTCTTCATGGAGACTCACCCGAATCCGGCCGAAGCCAAATCGGACGGTCCGAACGCGGTGCCGCTTCATCGCATGGCCGATCTGCTCGAGACGCTGGTTACGCTCGATCAGGCCGTCAAGCGCGCGCCGTTCCTCGAAAGCGATTTCAACTGATTCAGGCATTCACCGCGTGTCACGATCGGAATGCACAATCGGCACGCGGCGAATGCACGCAATGGTCGTCGAACGTATCGGCGCGCAAGCAGTTTGCCGGGGAGACCGGTCTGCGCCAGATACAGTGTCACAGTAAAGAATTCAACGTCATTTCTTGAGGAAACCATGAGTGCTATCGTAGATATCATCGGTCGAGAGATTCTCGATTCGCGAGGCAACCCCACCGTCGAATGCGACGTGCTGCTCGAGTCGGGCACGATGGGCCGCGCTGCGGTGCCGTCGGGTGCGTCGACGGGTTCGCGCGAAGCGATCGAACTGCGCGACGGCGAAGCCGGCCGTTACGGCGGCAAGGGCGTGCTGAAGGCCGTCGAGCACATCAACACCGAAATCTCCGAAGCGATCATGGGTCTGGACGCTTCCGAGCAGGCGTTCCTCGACAAGACGCTGCTGGAGCTCGACGGCACCGACAACAAGTCGCGCCTCGGCGCGAACGCGATGCTGGCTGTCTCGATGGCCGTCGCCAAAGCCGCTGCTGAAGAAGCCGGCCTGCCGCTGTACCGCTACTTCGGCGGCTCGGGCGCGATGCAACTGCCGGTGCCGATGATGAACATCGTCAACGGCGGCGCGCACGCCAACAACAGCCTGGACATCCAGGAATTCATGATCGTGCCGGTCAGCCAGCCGACCTTCCGCGAAGCACTGCGCTGCGGCGCCGAGGTGTTCCACGCGCTGAAGAAGATCCTGTCGGATCGCGGCATGAGCACGGCAGTGGGCGACGAAGGCGGCTTCGCGCCGAACTTCGGCAGCAACGACGAATGCCTGTCGACTATCCTGCAAGCCATCGAGAAAGCAGGCTACCGCGCCGGTGAAGACGTGCTGCTCGCGCTCGACTGCGCAGCGAGCGAGTTCTACCACGACGGCAAGTACCAGCTGGCTGGTGAAGGCCTGCAACTGTCGTCGACGGAATTCGCGGATTACCTCGCGAACCTGGCCGACAAATTCCCGATCGTCTCGATCGAAGACGGCATGCACGAAAGCGACTGGGCCGGCTGGAAGACTCTGACCGACAAGCTCGGCAAGAAGGTTCAGCTCGTGGGCGACGACCTGTTCGTCACCAACACGCGCATCCTGAAGGAAGGCATCGAGAAGGGCATCGCCAACTCGATCCTGATCAAGATCAACCAGATCGGCACGCTGACGGAAACCTTCGCGGCGATCGAAATGGCCAAGCGCGCGGGCTACACGGCCGTGATCTCGCACCGCTCGGGCGAAACCGAAGATTCGACGATTGCGGATATCGCAGTCGGCCTGAACGCCGGTCAGATCAAGACGGGTTCGCTGTCGCGCTCGGACCGCATCTCGAAGTACAACCAGTTGCTGCGCATCGAAGAAGACCTCGGTGATATCGCCAGCTACCCGGGCAAGTCGGCGTTCTACAATCTGCGCTAATGGCTGTTGTGCTGGCGCCGACCGATGAGCCGGTTATCCTTCGTTTCTGATTGACCCCGCCGCCCTGCGTATAGCGCAGGGCGGCGTGTATTTATTGTGCTTACTTCATGCGGCTTGTCACTGCTGTCCTGATCGTTCTACTGGCGCTGATCCAGTACCCGCTCTGGTGGGGGCATGGCGGCTGGCTGCGCGTCCACGAGTTGCAGCAGCAACTGGCGCAGCAGGTGCAAAAGAATGCCGACTCGAAGCTGCGTAACGAGCGCATTCAAGGTGAAGTGCAGGATTTGCAGAACGGCACGGCCGCGGTCGAAGAGCGGGCGCGCTATGAAATGGGCATGGTGAAGGACGGCGAAGTGTTCGTGCAGTTCGTATCGCCGAATGCGCCGTTGCCGACGGCGAACACGCCATCGGTGACCACATCCACGCGCGGTGAGATGTCGGCGGCGCCGCTGCATGTGGTGCCGAATCCGGAATCGCGCGCGAAGCCGGATCGCAAGCACGGCGGCAAAGGTGCTGCGAACGAGAAGAAGCCTGCGCACTGAGCTTCGTCGCGGCTCAAGGGCGCAATACGAGAGACGTAAAAAAGGCACGGCGAGTACCGTGCCTTTTTCTTTATGCTCGCTCGTCGGGCCGGATTCTCGCGCCGCGTGAGCTTGCCGCCGCTCACCAACCCCAGTACGGCCCGTAACCGACGCCAATTCCCGTACCCCAGCCGTGCCCCCAACCACCACCGTAGTAGCTGCCGTACACACTGACTGGCGGCGTGTAGTAACGCGACCAGGCTTGCGCCGCGTTTTCGGCGGCAATCGCCTGATTCTGCTCGGCCATGACCTGCTGGTCGATCGCGTCATAGCGCTGGCGCTCTGCGGGTGTCAGCGGTTGGGCGGTGCCGGCCATGCCCGACTGGTCGGCGGGCAGGCGGCTATAGATCGGCGACGGCCCCGGCGGGTCCATCATGCAGCCGGCCAGCATGCCACTGCCGACGACGATAGCCAGCACGGCGGCCGTGCGTGCATGACGCAGCAGCGGCATCAACGAAGTAGGGTGGTTCATGTTCGATCTCCATCGGTCGGATGCCTAAGCAAATCATGCGCCGCCTGGCCCCGCCAATGATTCAACGCAATATTCGACGATGCTGTGCCGCCCAAGCCCTGAAAATGCAGCGGGCGACACGGTATTGTCTGCCGTGACACAAGCGTGACGGACCGGCGTTCGGCGTGCATGGAGCCCGCGCGCCGGCGGGCCGTTCAGTGCCGCTGTTCAGCCGCGGGCGTCACTCCTTGTGAGAGCGCCTCGGCGACAAAAAGTTGCGCGACATCGACCGGATCGAACTCGTAACGCTGGTTGCAGAACTCGCAATGAATCTCCACGTGACCGCGCTCTTCGAGTACGCCGTCCACCTCTTCGCGGCCCAGCATCTTCAGCATGCCGCCGACCTTTTCGCGCGAACACGTGCACTCGAAGCGCGTCTTTGCCGGTTCGAAATGCTGAACGTTCTCCTGCCAGAACAGGCGCCGGAAAATCGTTTCCGGTTCTTCCTTCAGCAACTCGTCTTGCGACATCGTGCCGCCCAGCGTGCAGACGCGTTCCCACGTGTCCGCGTCCAGATCGCCCGGATGCGGGACGATGCCGCCGTCTCCCGGCAGTTTTTGCAGCAACATGCCGACGGCACGCTCGGTGTTCGCCGCGAGCCATAGACGCGTGTCGAGCTGCTCCGAGTGGTGCATGTAATGCTCGAGCACTTCGGACATCGAGTTGAGCGGCCCGTCCACGCCCGAGAGCGGCACGATACTTTGATACGGTTGCTGACCGGGCTGCTTGTCGGCCGGATCGAGCGTGATCACGCAACGGCCGTGGCCGCTCGCGTTCAACAGGTCGACCATGCTGGTCGTCTCGCCGATCACATTGGCCGCTTCGCCTGACAGCTTGGCGGTGGCGCGCATCGACAGATCGGAGCCGCACTGCACCACCAGCATCTTGACCGGGCCGTCGCCGAAAATCTGCATGATGAGCGTGCCGTCGAACTTGAGGTTCGCCGACAGCAGCGCGCACGCGGCCATCATTTCGCCCAGCACCGTGCGCACCGGCGCCGGATAATCGCGGCGTGTCAGGACTTCCTGCCACGTATTGCGCAGCGAAACGATCTCGCCGCGCACCGGCGCCGCGCTGAACATGAATTTTTGCAACTGGTCGCTCACAACTTTTCCTCGGTCAAATGACGCAGCATGATGCCGCGTCGTGCGCGCCGCGCGCACCGGCTGGCTAGCCGATGCGCACGAGCTGCGCCTTGTAATATTCGCGGCGCTCGGCATAGGTTGCCGCGCCGCGCTGCATGTTGGCGATATCCGTCTCGGTCAGTTCGCGCACCACCTTGGCGGGCGCGCCGAGAATCAGCGAATTGTCGGGAAACACTTTGCCTTCGGTGACGATGGCGCCCGCTCCGACCAGACAGTTGCGGCCGATCACCGCACCATTCAAGACCACGGCCTGAATTCCGATCAGCGAACCTTCCTTGATCGTGCAGCCGTGCAGCATGACCTGGTGGCCGATCGTGACGTTCGGCTCGATCGTCAGCGGAAAACCGGGGTCAGTGTGCAGCACGGCGTTTTCCTGCACGTTGCTACCCGTGCCGATGGTGATGGGCTCGTTGTCGCCGCGAATCGTCGCGCCGAACCAGACGCTGGCGTTCTCTTCGAGCGTCACGTTGCCGATAATGCTCGCTGAATCCGCTACGAACACGCTTTCATGGATGGTCGGGGCGGCATCGCCAAGCTTGTAAATGGTCACAGTGTCTCCTCTTGATCGGTCGCTACGTGCGCGGAATAGGGCGCGAAACGGGCCGGCATGTCTTGCGCCGCCGGGCTGTGCCGCCACGCCAAGGCTTCGGTCACGTTGGATGGTCGTCGAATCGAGTATTGTAAACGGTTGTGTGCTTGAGCCGCTTGATACGGCGGCGCGATACGCCGCTTCGCTCCTGGGGCTGCCGGATGCGTGGTCGTGCCGCGGCTCGTGCTTTGAAGGCCGCGGGTCGATGTATCGGCCGCGGCTCGTCCTGCCGTTTCCCTGGCCTCCGCGCCTTCGGCTCTTTTTGCTGTTTCCTTTGTCGATCCGCTTGCCATGATGTCTGCCGCTCCGTCCGCTCCGTCTGATTCATCCGTCGCCGATTCCGGACGGCAAGTGCATTGCGCGCGCGCCGCCGCGCTCCACGCATTGTGCGAAGCCGATCCGGCCGCCAAGGCCGCCGCGGCCCGAGGGCTCTACGCGGCGGTACTCGAAGGCCGCATGGTGTGCGCCGCAGACCTCGAACTCGTCGAACCGGCCGGTCTGCCGGGCCGTCCCGCTCGGCCCGAACTGGTCGATCCGCGCCAGCTGAAGCGGCGCAGCATGCAATCGCCGCAAGGGCGCGCGGTTCTGCTGCATGCGCTCGCGCACATCGAATTCAACGCCATCAATCTCGCGCTCGACGCGGTCTGGCGCTTTGCCGGCATGCCCGCGGCGTTCTACACAGACTGGCTCAAAGTCGCCGCCGAAGAGGCCTATCACTTCTCGCTGCTGGCCGCGCGCCTCGCGCAGTACGGCCACGTCTACGGCGACTTCCCGGCCCACGACGGCTTGTGGGACATGTGCGAGCGCACGCGCGGCGACGTGCTGGCGCGCATGGCGTTGGTGCCGCGCGCACTCGAAGCGCGCGGCCTCGACGCCTCGCCGCCGATTCGGGCGCGCCTGCTGCAGGCGGGCGATCAGGCATCGGCGGCAATTCTCGACGTGATCCTGCGCGACGAAATCGGCCACGTGCTGATCGGCAACCGCTGGTTCCGGCACCTGTGCGACGCCAGCGGATGCGACCCTCACGACACGTACACGCGTCTTGCCGACCAGTATCACGCACCGAAATTACGTGGTCCGTTCAATTTCGAGGCGCGCCGCGAGGCCGGTTTCGACGAAGCGGAACTGGCCGAGCTGACAGCCCTCGCGGGCCTCGACGCTCCGCAGGCGGTGCCGCCGTCGGCCGCCGACTGAGGTTTCCTTCGCAATCCGGCGCCGCGCGTTGCCGGCCTATCTCGTTATAATCGAACGACCATTCTTTTTTTTGGACGTGCCGTTCATGAACTCTTCCCAGTCTGAATTCGTCGCCGTGCGCGGCATCCGTCTGCATGTGCGCCGCTGGGGCAACCCGGATGCGCCGATGCTGTTCATGCTGCACGGCTGGATGGACGTCGCGGCCTCGTTCCAGTTCGTCGTCGACGCGTTGGGCGGCGAGTGGCAGGTGCTGGCGCCGGACATGCGCGGTTTCGGCCTGTCGGACTGGCCGGTGGCGGAGCGCGGCGGCGGCAATTACTGGATCCAGGACTATCTGGCCGATCTCGACGCCTTGCTCGACCACTATGCGCCGACCGGCGAAGTGAATCTGGTCGGCCACAGCATGGGCGCCAACATTGCCTGCGTGTATGCGGGCGTGCGGCCGGAGCGGGTGCGGCGCGTGGTCGACCTCGAAGGGTTCGGCCTCGCGCCTTCGCACGCGGCGCAGGCGCCCAAACGTCTGCGCAACTGGCTCGACGAATTGCGCGATCCGCCGCAGCTGAAGCGCTACGCGTCGCTCGACGACGTCGCCGCGCGTCTCATCAAGACCAATCCGCGCCTCGATCCGCAGCGCGCGCAGTTTCTCGCGCAGCATTGGTCGAAGCCGGATGGCGAAGGGCGCTTCATGCTGCTCGCCGACCCAGCGCACAAACTGCGCGGCCCTGCGCTGTACCGTCTCGACGAAGTGATGGCGACGTGGCGCAAGGTGAGCGCCAGGGTGCTGCACGTGGAAGCCGCCAACTCGCCGACGCTTGCGCAGATCGCCGGCGAAATTCCGCTCGACGAGTTCAAGGCGCGCTTTCAGGCGTTCCCGAACTGGCGCGAGAAGATCATCGACGAAGCAGGGCACATGGTTCACCACGACCAGCCGGAGCAGGTGGCCGCGCTGATAGAAGGGTTCTGCGCGTAGCGTCCTCGACAGGCCGAGGAATCGCAAAGGGCGCTTCCTTCGGAACGCCCCGCATAGGAACTGCCTCCGGTCGGCGGTTGCGCGAGATAGCTCTGCGTCCACTTACTGCGTTGCAGTAAAATGAGTGCAGATCCTTTTCAAGACAACGATGAACGCCGACCTCCACTGTCATTCCACCGTTTCCGACGGCCAGTTCGCGCCGGCCGAGGTTGCGCGCCGCGCGCACGCGGGCGGCGTGACGCTGTGGGCGCTCACCGATCACGATGAACTCGGCGGCCAGCACGAAGCGAAAAACACCGCCGAAGCGCTCGGCATGGGCTATCTGAGCGGCGTCGAAATTTCGGTGACGTGGGCGTCGCGCACGGTGCATATCGTCGGGCTGGGCATCGATCCGACCAGTTCGATCCTGATCGACGGTCTCGCGCGCACCCGCAACGGCCGCGCCGCGCGCGCCGAAGCCATCGGCGAGCAACTGGCCACGCTCGGCATTCCCGACGCCTATCGGGGCGCCCTCAAATACGTATCGAACCCCGACATGATTTCGCGCACGCATTTCGCGCGGTTCATGGTTGAAAACGGCTACGCCACTTCCACGCAAGACGTGTTCACGCGCTATCTGGGCGACGGCAAGCCCGGCTACGTGTCGCACCGGTGGGCCAAACTGGCCGACGCGGTCGGCTGGATCCAGGCTGCCGGCGGCGAAGCCATCATTGCGCATCCGGGTCGGTATGCTTACTCGCCGGTCGAATTCGACGCGTTTTTTGCCGAATTCATCGATCTCGGCGGCAAGGCGATCGAAGTGGTGACGGGCAGCCATACGCCCGACCAGTATCGCGAATACGCGGATGTCGCGCGCCGTTTCGGCTTCGAGGCGTCGCGCGGGTCCGACTTCCACGCACCCGGCGAAGGCCGTGTCGACCTCGGCACGTTGCCGCCGCTGCCCTCCGATCTGAAGCCCGTCTGGGAACGCTGGCTGTGAGCGCGCCGTGCCGTAACGGCACGTCGAGCGCGAAAGCCGGCGGGGCGCGGCGCGCGGCACGCGCCTGGCTCCAAGCTTGGGCGCGATCTTCCGGCCGGTCTTCAGCCGCAGTTCATTTGCCGTTCAGCCGCAGTTCATTCGTCAGCCAACGTTAGCCATGTCCCAATACTTCCGGCTTCATCCTGATAACCCGCAGCCGCGCCTCGTCAAGCAGGCCGTGCAGATCATCAACGATGGCGGCGTGGTCGCGCTGCCGACGGATTCCAGCTACGCGCTCGCTTGCCATCTGGACGACAAGGACGCGGTCGAGCGTCTGCGCCGCATTCGCGGACTGGACGAGAAGCAGCTGCTGTCGCTGCTGGTGCGCGATCTGTCCGAACTCTCGAATTTCGCGATGGTGGACAACCGGCAGTACCGGCTGATCAAATCGGTGACGCCCGGCCCCTATGTATTCGTCTTGCAGGCTACCAAGGAGGTGCCGCGGCGCCTCTCGCACCCTTCGCGCAAAACCATCGGCCTGCGCGTGCCGGATCATGCGATCACGCTGGCGATTCTCGAAGAACTCGGCCAGCCGCTGCTCGGCTCGACGCTGATCATGCCAGGGGAAACCCAGCCAATGAACGACCCGGAAGAAATCCGCGCGCGTCTGGAAAAGCAGCTGGATCTGGTGATCGACGGCGGCCCCTGCGTGTGCGAGCCGTCCACGGTGATCGATCTGACGGGCGCGGAACCGGTGCTGGTGCGGGCAGGGCGCGGTTCTCTCGCGCCGTTCGGCCTCGAAGAGACGGCATGAGTGAAAGCGGACAGACGCACGCAATCGCGTTGTTACAATAGCGAGTTATGGATTCTTCCCTGATACAGACCATTGCGGTATACGCGTTGCCCGTGATTTTCGCCATCACGCTGCATGAAGCCGCGCATGGCTATGTGGCGCGCTGGCTCGGCGACAACACGGCCTACGTACTCGGCCGCGTGTCGGTCAATCCGATGCGGCACATCGACCCGCTCGGCACGATCGCGATTCCCTTGCTGCTGTACTTCGCCACCAGCGGCGCGTTCATGTTCGGCTACGCCAAGCCGGTGCCGGTTGCCTTCGGCAACCTGCGCAATCCGCGCTGGGGCAGCCTGTGGGTCGCGGCCGCGGGTCCGGCCTGCAACTTCGTGCAAGCGCTGATCTGGGGCCTGTTCGGTGTCGCGCTCGCGGTAATGAATGTGGACGAGCCATTCTTCACGCGCATGGCGGGAGCCGGCGTGGGCGTGAATCTCGTGCTCGGCGTGCTGAACCTGTTTCCGCTGCCGCCGCTCGACGGCGGCCGTGTGCTAATGGCGCTGCTGCCGCCGCGGCAATCCATCACGCTGTCACGCCTCGAGCCGTACGGTTTTTTCATCGTAATGGCGCTCGTCATGACGGGCACGCTGACGCGCTACTGGCTGAACCCGCTTGTCACGATCGGCTATAGCGCGATCACCGCCATTCTGACTCCTCTTGTTTCGCTTTTCTAAATAATCATGTTCCCAGACCGTATCTTCTCCGGCATGCGGCCCACCGGGTCGTTGCACCTCGGCCACTATCACGGCGTGCTGAAAAACTGGGTGCGGCTGCAGTCCGAGTACCCGTGTTTCTTCTGCGTGGTCGACTGGCATGCGCTGACCACGCATTACGAAACGCCCGAAGTGATCGAAAAGAACGTCTGGGATGTGCTGACCGACTGGCTGGCAGCGGGTATCGATCCGGCGCAGGCCACGCTGTTTATTCAGAGCAAGGTGCCCGAGCATGCCGAACTGGCGCTCCTGCTCGGCATGAGCACGCCGCTCGGCTGGCTCGAACGCGTGCCGACCTACAAGGAGCAGCAGGAGAAGCTGAAGGACAAGGATCTGTCCACTTACGGCTTTCTCGGCTATCCGGTGTTGATGGCGGCGGACATCCTGTTGTATCGCGGCTCGCTCGTGCCGGTTGGTGAAGACCAGGTGCCGCACGTCGAAATGACGCGCGAAATCGCGCGCCGCTTCAACTACCTGTACGGCCGTGAACCGGGTTTCGAGCAGAAGGCGAACGAGGCGGCGAAAAAGCTCGGCGGCAAGCGCGCCAAGCTCTATCACGAACTGCGCAATGCCTACCAGCAGGAAGGCGACGACGAAGCGCTCGAACAGGCGCGCGCCATGTTGCAGGAATCACAGAGCCTGTCGATGAGCGATCGCGAGCGTTTGTTCGGCTACCTCGAAGGTTCGCGCAAGATCATTCTGGTCGAGCCGCAAGCCATGCTGACCGAGGCGTCGCGCATGCCGGGTCTCGACGGTCAGAAAATGTCGAAGTCGTACGGCAACACGATCGGCCTGCGTGAAGACGCGGAGACGATCACGAAGAAAGTCCGCACCATGCCGACCGATCCGGCTCGCGTGCGCCGCACCGATCCGGGCGACCCCGACAAGTGCCCGGTGTGGCAGCTTCACCAGGTCTACACCGACGAAGCCACTCACGAATGGGTGGAGAAGGGCTGCCGGTCGGCCGGCATTGGCTGCCTCGAGTGCAAGCAGCCGGTGATCGAGGGCATTCTGCGCGAGCAGCAGCCCATGCTCGAGCGCGCGCAGAAGTACATGGACGACCCGTCGCTGTTGCGCGCGATCGTCGCCGACGGCTGCGACAAGGCCCGCAAGTTCGCCACGGAAACGATGCGCGACGTACGCGAGGCCATGGGCCTGTCTTACAACTGAAGCAGCTGACGCAAGTGAAGCAGCTGACGCAAGTGACCCAACCGGTGAGCCGTGCTGAACGGCGGGCAAGTCGATGAGCACGCCCGTTGCCGCCATGCACGGACTGGGCGAGCCGTCTCCCTGGGTGCGCGATTGGGCGCATCTGATCGCGCCGGGCGGCGCGGTGCTCGACGTCGCATCCGGCGCGGGCCGGCATGCGCGGTTCTTTGCGTCGCTGGGGCATCCGGTGACCGCCATCGACCGCGACGCGGCGGCGCTCGGCATGCTGCGTGGCGAGCCGCTCGTCACGCCAGTCGAAGCCGACCTCGAGGGCGCCGCGTGGCCGTTGCCCGCCGAGGCGAAATTCGCCGCCGTCGTGGTGACGAATTACCTGCACCGCCCGCTCTTTGCGCAGCTTTTGCGCGCGCTCGCGCCCGGCGGCGTGCTGGTTTACGAGACCTTCGCGCAAGGAAACGAAAGGGTCGGCAAACCCTCCAATCCGGCGTTTCTACTGGCGCCCGGCGAGCTGCTCGAGCGCGTGCGCGGCCAGCTCCGGGTGGTCGCATTTCAAGATGGTTTTCTCGCGCAGCCGCGCCCGGCCTACGTCCAGCGGATCTGCGCAATTCTGGAGGCGGAGCGCTCAGTCGACCCCGCGCAGGCGGCAGCTCCGCCTTGTTACGAGTTGGCTGGCTAATCCGCTACAATCGCGGTTTACCTGATCAAATTCATGGCGTTTCATGACTAACGGCAACCAAGGCAGCAACCAAGGCAGCAACGACGGCGTTCAGATTCGCGGCAGCATTCCTGCCATCATCACCCCGATGCTCGAAGACGGCAGCCTGGATCTGCCGGCGTTTCGCAAACTGATCGACTGGCATATCGCAGAGGGCACGAACGCTCTCGTCGTGGTCGGCACGAGCGGCGAATCGGCCACGCTGTCGGTCGAGGAACACGTGCTGATGGTCAAGACCGCGGTCGAGCACACGGCGGGCCGGATTCCGGTGATCGCGGGCTCGGGCGGCAATTCCACGACCGAGGCGATCGAACTCACCCAGCAGGCCAAGGAAGTCGGCGCCGACGCCACGCTCCAGGTCGTGCCGTACTACAACAAGCCGACGCAGGAAGGCATTTACCGCCATTTCGCGAAGATCGCCGAAACCGTCGATCTGCCGGTGATCCTGTACAACGTGCCGGGCCGCACCGTTGCGGACATGAGCAACGAAACCATTCTGCGTTGCGCGCAGGTGCCGGGCATCATCGGTGTGAAGGAAGCGACCGGCAATATCGATCGCGCCGCGCATCTGATCAAGTCCGCGCCGTCGCACTTCGGCATCTACAGCGGCGACGATCCCACCGCCATCGCGCTGATGCTGCTCGGCGGCCACGGCAATATTTCGGTCACCGCCAACGTCGCGCCGCGCGCCATGAGTGATCTCTGCAAGGCTGCGCTCGCCGCGGACGCTAAGACCGCGCGCGAGATTCATATGAAACTCCTGTCGCTGCATAAGAACCTGTTCATCGAATCGAATCCGATTCCGGCCAAATGGGCGCTGCAGCAATTGGGTCGTGTGCAGGGCGGAATCCGCCTGCCGCTCACGCCGCTCGATCCGCAATACCACGAAGTGGTGCGCGGCGCGCTGCGCGAAGCGGGCCTGCTGGGCTAGGCGGACAGCGTCCGCGGCACCACCAGCGCCAACGAAAGCCTGCCACCGGCACTCCCTTAACCGACGTCGATCCAGCCCACGTTCCCGGCACACAGAACCAAGGCACCGCGTTCCAGCATCACGAAGGACCTCATGAAACGTTCCGCACTTTCCCTCCACGCAACCCGCATGGCGGCGCTGGCGCTTGCCCTCACGACGCTCGCCGGCTGTGACACGCTGAACGACTGGTTTGCTTCCGACCGCGTCAACTACAAGGGCGCGGGCAGCGCGCCGGCGCTCGCCGTTCCCGGCGATTTGAGCACCACGCCGACCGATCAGCGCTATGTCGCACCGCCGGCCAATCTGGCGCTGGGCGGCGCGCAGCAGCGCGCGGTCACGGCCGCCGGCAATTCGACCGAAGGTCAGCCGAACGCGCAGGATCCGTTCGGCATGCATATCGAACGTGACGGCGATCGCCGCTGGCTGGTGGTCGACGGCCGCACGCCGGAACAACTCTGGTCGCAGTTGCAGGAGTTCTGGCAGGAGAACGGCTTTGCGCTGAAGACCGACGCTCCGGCTACCGGCATCATGACGACCGACTGGGCTGAAAACCGCGCCAACATTCCGGACGACTGGTTCCGCCGCACGGTCGGCAAGGTCATCGATTTCGCGTATTCGTCGGGCACGCGTGACAGCTTCCGCACGCTCGTGTCGCGCGCGCCGGGCGAAACAACGGACATTTCCATCACGCACAGCGCGATGGAAGAAGTGATGACAGGGCAGGACAAGACGTCCTCGCGTTGGGAAGAGCGTCCTCGCGATCCGGCCCTGGAAGCGCTGTTCCTGACCAAGCTGATGCAGAAGTTCGGTCTGACCGAAGCGCAGTCGAAGCAGTTGCTGACCGACGCGCGTCCGGCGGTGGCGCCGACCACGCTCGACCAGAGCGCGGGCGCGTCCACGCTCGATCTGCAGGAGTCGTTCGACCGCGCATGGCTGCGCGTGGGCCTCGCGCTCGACCGCACCAACTTCACCGTCGACAACCGCGATCGTGCGAAGGGCATCTACTACGTGCGCTACGCGGATTCGATGCAGGAGCTGAAGAAAGAAGGGCTGTTCGGCAAGCTGTTCTACAGCGGCAATACGGCGAAGAAGCCGGGTCAGGAATTCCTCGTCAACGTTCGCTCGAAGGGCGATGCAGTGACGCAGGTGGCCGTGCTGAACGCGAACGGACAGGTGGACAATTCGTCCGACGCGCAGCGCATCGTGACGCTGCTGCACGCGCAACTGAACTAAGCGGACCGTGAGGTTCGCGAGTCTCGGCAGCGGCAGTGAAGGCAACGCCATGCTGGTGGAAGCGCAAAGCGGCGCGACCACCACGCGTGTGCTGCTCGACTGCGGTTTTTCGGCCAAGGAAGTCGAGCGGCGGCTGACGCGGCTTGGCGCGAGCGTCGAAGGTCTCGACGCGATTCTGATCACGCATGAGCATGGCGATCACATTGGCAGTGCGCTAACGCTGGCGCGCAAGTGGTCGATTCCCTTGTACATGAGCTGGGGCACCGCTCGCGCGGTAGGCGCCGACGAAGCCGACGTGGACCTGCAGGTGCTCTGGGGCGACGAAGCGGTGGCGATCGGCGACCTCAGCATTCTCCCCTACACCGTCCCGCACGACGCCCGCGAGCCGTTGCAATACGTGCTCTCGAACGGCGCGAGCCGGCTTGGCGTGCTGACGGACGTCGGCACGTCCACGCCTCATATCAGCTCGGTGCTGAGCGGATGCGACGCGTTGGTGCTCGAATGCAATCACGATGTGCGGATGCTGGCGGGCAGCCGCTATCCGCAATCGTTGAAAGCGCGCATCGGCGGCAATCATGGGCATCTGAACAACGACGCGGCGGCTGAAATTCTGGCTTCGCTCGATCGTTCGAGATTGCGCCACCTGGTCGCCGCGCATCTGAGTCAGCAGAACAATTCGCCTGAACTGGCGCAGGCCGCTATGGCCGGCGTGCTGGGCGCGGCGCCTACAGAAGTGGTGGTGGCTTCGCAGGACGACGGGTTTGCGTGGCTGAGCGTCTGATCCGCGCCTGATTCCTGATGCTTGCCCCGCGCGGCAGGCGCCGCGATTCCATGAAAAAAGCCCATAACGATTACTCGTTATGGGCTTTTTCTTCAAGGCGGAGCGTCTCGAACGCCGCGCCCTGAATCAGGCTGGTTTGCCACCCTTAGTTGCGGTTACCGCCGAAAATTCCGAGCAGCGCGAGCAGGTTGACGAACACGTTGTACAGGTCAAGGTAGATCGCGAGGGTGGCGGTGATGTAATTCGTTTCACCGCCGTTCACGACGCGCTGAACGTCGAACAGCATGTAGGCCGAGAAGATCACGATGGCGAGAACCGACACCGTGAGCATCAGCGCCGGCAGATGCAGGAACACGTTCGCGACCGATGCGAGCAGCAGCACGATCACGCCCATGAACAGCCACTTGCCGAGACCCGAGAAGTCGCGCTTGCTGACCGTGGCGATGGTTGCCATCGACGCGAAGATCACACCAGTGCCACCGAAGGCGAGCATGATCAACGACGGGCCGTTCGAAAAACCGAGCACGAAGCTCAGGATGCGCGACAGCATCAGGCCCATGAAGAACGTGAAGCCGAGTAGCACGAACACGCCGGCCGCGCTGTCTTTGGTTTTCTGGATGGCGAACATGAAGCCGAAGGCGATCGCGAAGAACGCCAGCATGCTCATGGCGGGACTCGTGGCGGCGAACAGCGAGAAACCCGTGGCGAGGCCCACCCACGCGCCGAGCACTGTCGGAATCATGGACAGCGCGAGCAGCCAGTAGGTGTTCCGTAGCACGCGGTTACGCGTTTCGACCGTGCTGACCGCGCCATTGCGGCCAAAGCTATACGGATGATCGTTCATGGTCTCTCCTTACCTCAGAAGCAAGTTGCGTATGGTTGTGAAGCGGGTTGTAGCGAGCCGTGGAATTCCTGTCACCGGCGCGGCGCTCTCATCCCTAAGATTGGCGCGCGGGCAGGGAGTTTCAATGCCCTGAAAATACTGACTTGGCACCCACACGGCCAACGCTACCAGTATTCGGAAACTCCTGCTTGGAGTCTTTCAGTGTTGTAAGGGTTCAATCGCAATCATACACGGGAACATGCTACAATAGCGGATTCATTTGAATCTGTAACCTCTTAATTTTTTGGAGTTTTTATGGCGATCGAACGCACCCTGTCCATTATCAAGCCGGACGCAGTGGCCAAGAACGTGATCGGCCAGATCTATACCCGTTTCGAGAACGCTGGTCTGAAGATCGTGGCTTCGCGCATGGTTCACCTGTCGCGCGCCGACGCAGAGAAGTTCTACGCCGTGCACGCCGCACGTCCGTTCTTCAAGGACCTGGTCGATTTCATGATCTCGGGCCCGGTCGTCGTGCAAGCGCTGGAAGGCGAAAACGCCATTCTTAAGCACCGTGACCTGATGGGTGCAACGGACCCGAAGAAGGCGGAAAAGGGCACGATCCGCGCCGATTTCGCAGACAGCATCGACGCGAACGCAGTGCACGGTTCCGACGCGCCTGAAACGGCAGCAGTCGAAATCGCGTTCTTCTTCCCCCAAGTGAACGTCTACTCGCGTTAAGCAGGACTTGCCCTGCGCGGTTCGTGCAGCCGATTGGATTTATCGCACGAATCGCCCGGCAAAGTAGTAAGGTAAAAGCAGCAGGAATGGGCGCGAACGGCATTGCGTTCATGCAGCTTGTTGCATGAACGTAGTCTCGCACTGAAATGGCAGGATTCGATATGACGAGCAGTCCCACCGTCAACCTTCTCGACCTCGACGCCCAAGGGCTTGTCGCTTACTGCGACAGCCTGGGCGAGAAGCCGTTTCGCGCCAAGCAATTGCAGCGCTGGATTCACCAATACAACGCTGCCGACTTCGACGGCATGACCGATCTGGCGAAGTCCTTGCGCGAAAAGCTCAAAGGGCGCGCCACGATCTCGATGCCCGGCATCGTCAGCGACCATATTTCGACCGACGGCACACGCAAGTGGCTGATCGACGTCGGCAACAGCAACGCGGTTGAAACTGTCTACATTCCCGAAGAAACGCGTGGCACGCTGTGCGTGTCGTCGCAGGCCGGGTGTGCAGTCAATTGCCGTTTCTGTTCGACCGGCAAACAGGGTTTTTCCCGCAATCTCACCACCGGCGAAATCATCGGCCAGTTGCGTATGGCCGAGTTCGCGCTGCGCGCGTCGCGCGGTGTGGATGGCGGTCGCGCCACGGGCGGTGACGGCAAGGGCGAGCGCGTCGTCACGAATGTCGTGATGATGGGCATGGGCGAGCCGCTGCTCAACTACGACGCGGTCGTGCCGGCCATGCGCCTGATGCTCGACGACAACGCCTACGGCCTGTCGCGCCGCCGCGTCACGCTGTCCACCTCGGGTGTCGTGCCCATGATGGACCGGCTCGGCGCCGATCTGCCGGTGGCGCTCGCGGTCTCCCTGCATGCGCCTAGCGATCCGCTGCGCGACATGCTCGTGCCGCTGAACAAGAAATATCCGCTGCGCGAACTGATGGCGGCTTGCCAGCGCTATCTGAAAGTCGCGCCGCGCGACTTCATTACGTTTGAATATTGCATGCTCGACGGCGTGAACGACAGCGAGGCGCAAGCGCGCGAGTTGCTCGCCATTACGCGCGACGTGCCGTGCAAGTTCAACCTGATTCCGTTTAATCCGTTCCCCGAATCGGGCCTCATCCGCTCGAAGCCGGAACAGATCAAGCGGTTTGCACAAGTGTTGATGGACGCAGGCGTCGTCACCACGGTGCGCAAAACACGCGGCGATGATATCGACGCTGCCTGCGGTCAGTTGGCCGGTGCGGTAAAAGACCGCACTCGCCTTGCTGAACGCACCGGGAAGGCAGCGAAGATTATCGAGGTTCGCGCCGTGTAATCGCGCGGGGACCGCAGGGCGCCGATGGTCGGGAAAGCTCCCCGAAAGCGCGAAAACCTGCGGTGCCAGCGTCGATTGAAAAGAAAGTTTGCAGAAGCGATCGGAAGCGGCACACAAGGCCGCACATTTTGTTATAAACGGTCTGCGATTCGGACGTGAGGCTTGAGCCTGTCGGGGTTGCACAAGTGAAAAAGAATCGACGCGAAAGGATTTGGGATGAGTGAGCCGCAGCACCCGCAGCCGCAGGACACAGACACGAACGAAGGCCATCCGGCGCCGGTCGCACGGGCGGTGGTGCAGCCCGCCGTGCAGCCGGGCATGGATTCGTTGGCGGCGGTGGGCGCGCGCTTGACCCAACTGCGTGAATCGAAAGGCTGGACGGTCGACGACGTGTCGGCGCGTCTGAAAGTGTCAGTCATCAAGTTGCGCGCGCTCGAATCGGGCGACATCAGCCACTTGCCGGACACGACCTTCGCGCTGGGTGTAATGCGTAGCTACGCGAAGATGCTCGGCGCCGATCCCGCGCCGTTCACGGCGGTGCTGCGCCGCGAGAAGGGTGTGGCCGCGCCGGATCTGTCGATGCCGGCGTCGTCGGGAAAAGATTTGCCGCGCGGGCGGGTGTCGCTGTCGCTGGGCGGCAGCGGACAAAAAAGCCGCTCATGGTTGTGGGGCGTGGCGGCGGTGATCGTCGCGGTGATCGCGCTCGGCATGTGGCACACCAACGGTGGCGATTCGTCTGCATGGCTTGCGCGTTTGAAAGCGAGCGCGAACGGTGCCGCTGGTGGTGTGACGGGCGCATCGGGTACGGTGGCGCAAGGTCAATCGGCGGGTTCCGAAGCAACGGCGGCTGAGTCTGCGTCAGCGCCGGAGGCACAGGTGGCGGCAGAGAACGCAGCGTCGGCTACGCCGATGCCCGCGCCGCTTGCCACCGGCACGACGCCGTCGTCAGCGCCGGCGGTCACGGCAACAATGGCCGAGCCCAAGGCAGGCTCGCAGGCCCAGGTGCCTGCAGCGCCAGGCGCGAGTGCGCCGGCGGCGGTGGTTGCGGGCGCGTCGGCGGCAACGGTGGCGCCGGCTGCCGGTGAGTCAGTCGTCGCATTGCGTGTGACACAGGACAGCTGGTTCAGTGTGCGTAGCAAGGATGGCAAGGAGGTGTTCTCCGGCCTCGTGCACGCAGGCGATACGAAAGAAGTGACGGGCGCGGCACCATTCAAGATCACGGTTGGCAACAAGGCCGGTCTTGAATCGCTGACGCTCGATGGCCAGCCGGTCGATCCGTCGAAATATTCGGCTGCCAAAGGTAACGTGGCGCGTTTCGCACTGCCTTGACAAATACGGTATGCGCCGCGGCCAACCGGTCCGCGGCGCTTTTTCAATTCAGGCGCCACGTCTTTTGTGTGGCGCATGCGGCGTAAATGGGTTTTTCGATGCATTCCGAAGCTCAATCCCAATCTGGTAGCAAGATTATTTCCGACGAGCCGGTGTTCGGCGGCCAGGCTGCGCGGCGCAAGTCGCATGCGGTCGACGTCCGTTGGGGCGGCCAGCTCGTCACCATCGGTGGCGACGCGCCCGTGCGCGTCCAGTCGATGACCAACACGGATACCGCGGACGCCATCGGCACCGCGATCCAGATCAAGGAGCTCGCGCAAGCCGGCTCGGAACTGGTGCGTATCACGGTGAATACGCCGGAAGCGGCCGCGGCCGTGCCGGCCGTGCGCGAGCAGCTCGACCGCATGGGCGTGTCGGTGCCGCTCGTCGGCGACTTCCACTACAACGGCCATTTGCTGTTGCGCGATTACCCCGCGTGCGCGGAGGCGCTGTCCAAGTACCGGATCAATCCGGGCAACGTGGGCCACGGCGCGAAGCGCGACACGCAGTTCGCGCAAATGATCGAAGCCGCGGTGAAGTACGACAAGCCGGTCCGTATCGGTGTCAACTGGGGCAGTCTCGACCAGGATCTGCTCGCGAAGATGATGGACGCAAACGCGGCGCGTTCCACGCCGTGGGAAGCGCAAAGCGTGATGTACGAAGCGCTGATCCAGTCGGCGATCGGCTCGGCGGAGCGGGCGGTCGAACTCGGCCTGTCGCGCAACCAGATCATTCTGTCGTGCAAGGTCAGCGGCGTGCAGGATCTGATCGCCGTGTACCGTGAACTGGCGCGCCGTTGCGATTTCGCGCTGCATCTCGGCTTGACCGAGGCGGGCATGGGCTCGAAAGGCATAGTGGCATCGACCGCGGCGTTGTCCGTGCTGTTGCAGCAGGGGATCGGCGACACGATCCGTATTTCGCTGACGCCGGAACCGGGCGGATCGCGCACCGGCGAGGTGATCGTCGGCCAGGAAATTCTGCAGACCATGGGTCTGCGCTCGTTCACGCCGATGGTGATCGCGTGCCCGGGTTGCGGCCGTACCACCAGCACGCTTTTCCAGGAACTGGCGTCGCAAATCCAGACCTACTTGCGCACGCAGATGCCGGTGTGGCGCGATCAATATCCTGGCGTCGAGAAGATGCACGTCGCGGTGATGGGCTGCATCGTCAACGGTCCGGGCGAGTCGAAGCAGGCCAACATCGGTATCAGCTTGCCGGGTTCGGGTGAGAATCCCGCTGCGCCGGTGTTTATCGACGGCGAAAAAGTGAAGACGTTGCGCGGCGATAACATCGCGCAAGAATTCCAGCAAATCGTGAGTGACTACGTTGAGCGCAGCTATGGCCGCGCCACGGTAGCCAACTAAATATCGGCTCTCGACATACAGATGACTGAACAGAAGAAAAAGCTCGAAAAGCTCTCCGGCGTGAAGGGCATGAACGACATCCTTCCGCAGGAAGCCGGGCTGTGGGAATTTTTCGAAACGACCGTCAAGTCGATGCTGCGTTCGTATGGATACCAGAATATTCGTACGCCGATCATCGAGCATACGCAGCTGTTCAAGCGCGGTATCGGCGAAGTGACCGACATCGTCGAGAAAGAGATGTACAGTTTTACGGACGCGCTCAACGGTGAAAATCTGACCATGCGCCCGGAGAACACGGCGGCGGTGGTGCGCGCGGCGATCGAACACAACATGCTGTACGACGGCCCGAAGCGCCTGTGGTACATCGGCCCGATGTTCCGTCACGAGCGTCCGCAGCGCGGCCGCTATCGCCAGTTCCATCAGGTCGGCGTGGAAGCGCTGGGCTTTGCCGGTCCGGACGCGGACGCGGAAATCATCATGATGTGCCAGCGGCTGTGGGACGATCTCGGGTTAATGGGCATCAAGCTCGAACTCAATTCGCTGGGCCTCGCCGAAGAGCGCGCGGCGCATCGCGTCGAACTGATCGCGTACCTCGAAAAGCACATGGACGTGCTCGACGAAGAGGCGAAGCGCCGTCTCTACACGAACCCGCTGCGCGTGCTGGACACGAAGAATCCGGCCATGCAGGAAGTCGCGCAGAACGCGCCTAAGCTGATCGATTTTCTCGGCGAAGAATCGCGCGCGCACTTCGAAGGTCTGCAGCGCATTCTGAAAGCGAACAACATTCCGTTCACGATCAATCCGCGCCTCGTGCGCGGTCTCGATTACTACAATCTGACCGTGTTCGAATGGGTGACCGACAAGCTCGGCGCTCAGGGTACGGTCGCGGCCGGCGGCCGTTACGATCCGTTGATCGAACAGCTCGGCGGCAAGCCCACGGGAGCATGTGGCTGGGCAATGGGCGTCGAGCGGATCCTCGAGTTGCTGAAAGAAGAGCAACTTGTGCCGGAAGACGAAGGGTGCGACGTGTACGTGGTCCATCAGGGCGACGCGGCGCGTGAGCAGGCCTTCATCATCGCCGAGCGTCTGCGCGATACGGGCCTCGACGTGATCCTGCATTGCAGCGCCGACGGTCAGACGGCCAGCTTCAAATCGCAGATGAAGCGTGCCGACGCGAGCGGCGCGGCCTTCGCCGTGGTGCTCGGCGAAGATGAGATCGCCAACGGCACGGTCGGTGTGAAGCCGCTGCGCGATACAAATGCTAACGGCGGTAAAAACGAGCAACATAACGTGCCCGCCGAAGACTTGACCGAATTTCTAATCAATGCGATGGTTGCAACCGCCGAAGACGGCGACGACTGATCGCGATGTCGTCGAGCCGGTTGGTTCGCAATCAGGCTCGACACGCACACGTAGCAAGAAAGAGGAAATCGCCGGGCAATGAGTTACCACGACGAACAAGAATCGATTGAAAGTCTGAAGGCATGGTGGACGCAGTGGGGCAATGCAACCACATGGATCGTGCTGGTAGCACTGGTGGCCGCGGCCGGCTGGAACGGCTGGAATTTCTGGCAACGGCGCGAGGCGGCGGAAGCCGCCGTGCTGTATGACCAGGTGCAGCAAGCCGTGGCATCGGGCGACAAGGCGAAGATCACCCGCGTCGCCGCCGACATGGAAGACAGGTTCAGCCGCACCGCGTATGCGCAGATGACCGCGCTGGGCGCGGCCAAGGCGCTGTACGCCGCGGGCGACGAACCGGCCGCGAAGGCGCAACTGCAATGGACCATCGATCACGCGAAAGATGACGAGTTCAAGCAGATCGCCAAACTGCGCCTCGCTTCGCTGTTGCTCGACGACAAGGCCTACGACCAGGGTCTGGCGCTGCTCGCCGAACCGCAGTCCGACGCGTTCAAAGGCATCGTGGCGAACGGCCGCGGCGATCTGCTCGCCGCTCAAGGCAAGCGCGACGATGCGCGTGCGGCTTACAAGCTCGCGCTCGACTCGCTGTCGAAAAACGATAGCTCGGCACGCCAGTTGATTCAGTTCAAGCTGGACGCGCTGGGCGGCTGATCGCCGCATGTCAGCGCCATTATCGGCGCCGCGTGTAACGACCAACCGGTCTCCTTTAACTAATTTTCTGAATGCTTCGTCCACCGATGAATCTGCTGAAACGTTACGCTGTGCCCGTTGCCTGTGCGATGACCGTCCTTACCATGGCGGCTTGCTCATCCACGAAAGACGAGCGCCGCGTGCCGACGCCGCTCACCGAGTTCAAACCCGTGCTCGACGTGCAGCAGGCCTGGAAGGCGAGCGTCGGTAAGGCGGGCCGCTATCTGTTCTCGCCGGTGGCGGTTGGCAATGCGGTGTACGCGGCTGGCGCGAACGGTTCGGTGGCGAAGATCGACGCGCAAACCGGGCAGGACGTGTGGCGTGTCAAGCTGCACGACGACCTCTCGGCAGGTGTCGGCAGCGACGGCACGCTCACTGCTGTCGGCGGCCTGAAGGGCGACGTGTACGTGCTCGGGGCGGACGGCAAGCAACTCTGGACCGCCAAGGCGCCGGGCGAGATCATTTCGCCGCCGCTCGTCGGCAACGGCCTCGTGGTGGTGCGTACGGTCGACGGCCAGATCGTCGCGTTCAATGCGCAAACCGGCGAGCAGAAGTGGAACTACCGCAACCGCGCGGTGCCGCTCAATCTGCGCGTGTCGTCGGGTATGACGTTCGCGGGCGACGCAGCCGTGCTGGCGGGGTTCCCGGGTGGCGCGTTCGCCGCGATCAACCTGCAGACGGGCGACAACTACTGGCAAACGCCGGTGTCCTATCCGAAGGGCGTGACGGAAGTCGAGCGGATCAACGACGTGACCGGACCGCCCACGCTGGTCGGTTCGGAAACCTGCGCCGTGACGTTCCAGGGGCAGATTGGCTGTTTCGACGCGAACTCGGGCCGCGCGGTGTGGGAAAAGGCGTTTTCCAGCACGAGCGGTCTGGCGCAGGATGACCGCGCGGTGGTCGCGGCGGACGACTGGTCGGTGGTGTCGGCGTTCGACGTCAGCAGCGGCGCGCCGCTGTGGAAGAACGACAAGCTGAAGAATCGCGACCTGAGCGTGCCGTTCATTCTGGGTCACGCTGCGGTGCTGGGCGACTACCAGGGTTACGTGCACTTCCTGTCCCGCGACGACGGCACGCTCGTCGCCCGCCTGAAGACCGACGGCAGCCCGATCACCGCGGCACCGGTGCTGGCCGGCGAGACGCTGGTGGTGCTGACGCACGACGGCGATCTGTACGGCTACCGCCCGCGCTGATCGCGCGGGGAGGCAATCGCCGTTGAGCGTGCAGGCCGGCTTCGCCGGCCGTACGCGTTTTAGAAGAGTGTGTTGCAGGGCAGAGTAAGTAGAAGAATTGCGCCGGACTGGCTGGTCCGGCAAGTCGGATCAGACATGGCACACGGGCCCACGTGGCCATCGGTGGCTGCTTGCGGCGCCACCATCGGCGGCATCTTCGCAAATATCGCGGAGCGTCGTATTCGAATTGGCGTGCGAGCCGTCGAGCAGGAAAGACTAGACCTGGCGGCCCCTTGGCGCCGCCCCATACAGCCAAACCCCCGTCCGCCCGGGTGCGCATATTGACAGCACATCCGGGGCTGGCCGAATTCGTGATAATTTTCGTCAAACGCTGCCGTGTAGCGGCCGCATGGCGTCGCTACGCGGACGGTCGATTTCGATCCCGCGTTTCACCGTGAACAACATCTGATGAAACCCGTTATTGCCCTCGTCGGGCGCCCCAATGTGGGGAAATCCACGCTGTTCAACCGTCTCACGCGTACGCGTGATGCGCTGGTTGCCGACCTGCCCGGTCTTACCCGCGATCGCCATTACGGCGAAGGGCGCGCCGGCGACCGGCCGTATCTGGTCGTCGATACTGGGGGTTTCGAGCCGGTCGCGAAAGACGGCATCCTGCACGAAATGGCGCGTCAAACCCGCCAGGCGGTCGAGGAGTCGGACATCGTCGTGTTCATCGTCGACGGTCGCAATGGCCTCGCGCCGCAGGACAAGTCGATTGCGGACTACCTGCGCAAGGTCGGCCGGCCGATCTTCCTCGTCGTCAACAAGGCCGAGGGCATGAAGTACAGCACGGTCGCCGCCGACTTCTACGAGCTCGGTCTGGGCGACCCGCGCGCGATTTCCGCGGCGCACGGCGACGGCGTGACGGAGATGATCAACGAGGCACTCGAAGTCGCGTACGCCGGTCAGCCGGAAGAAAGCGACGAAGAGAAAGAAACGCGTGGCGTGAAGATCGCGATCGTCGGCCGTCCCAATGTCGGCAAGTCGACCTTGATCAACGCGCTGGTGGGCGAAGAGCGCGTGATCGCGTTCGACATGCCCGGCACCACGCGCGATTCGATCTACGTCGATTTCGAGCGAGGTGGCAAGCCGTACACGCTGATCGACACCGCCGGCTTGCGCCGCCGCGGCAAAGTGTTCGAAGCGATCGAGAAATTCTCGGTGGTGAAGACGCTGCAATCGATCTCCGACGCGAACGTCGTGATCCTGCTGCTCGACGCGCGCCAGGACATCTCGGAGCAGGACGCGCACATTGCGGGCTTCGTGGTGGAGCAGGGCCGCGCGCTGGTGGTGGGCGTGAACAAGTGGGACGGGCTCGATCCGCATGTGCGCGAGCGCACCAAGGCGGACCTCGAACGCAAACTAAAATTTCTCGACTTCGCCAAATTCCATTTCATTTCCGCTGCGGAAAAAACCGGAATCGGCCCATTGATGCGCTCGGTGGACGACGCGTACGCAGCCGCCATGGCCAAGCTGCCGACGCCGAAGCTCACGCGCGCGCTGATCGATGCCGTTGAATTCCAGCAGCCGCGCCGGCGTGGTCCGGTGCGCCCGAAACTTCGTTACGCGCACCAGGGCGGACAGAATCCGCCGATCATCGTGATTCACGGCAATGCGCTCGACGCGATCACCGAAACGTACAAACGCTACCTCGAAAACCGCTTCCGGGAAACTTTCAAGCTGACTGGGACTCCATTGCGCATAGAGTTCAGATCGTCGACGAACCCTTACGCGGATAAAGGCTAAATCCAGGCTGAAACCCGCGTGTGTGCTGGCTTTGGCCGCCTGGCCAGGTCGCTCGCGCAAAAATGAAAATCGGCTATAGTGTAGCGGTTGACGGCGGATCTCTTTTTCTTCGTCGTCAATTAAGTCAACCTGCAAAAAAATACGGAGTTTGCTATGAGCAACAAAGGGCAATTGTTACAAGACCCGTTTTTGAACGCACTGCGTAAAGAGCATGTGCCGGTGTCGATCTACCTGGTCAACGGCATCAAGCTTCAAGGGAACATCGAATCGTTCGACCAGTACGTCGTGTTGCTCCGGAATACGGTCACCCAGATGGTCTACAAGCACGCAATCTCGACTGTCGTGCCAGCCCGCCCGGTGAATTTCCACCCGGATTCCGAACAGTCCTAACCCCCGTCGCGGCCGGCGTAACGTCGCCCGTTGGCGATTACTTCCGGCCGCCTCATTTTGATACCCTCCAATTTGATCAATGCAGCGCTTGTCGGCATCGACTTCGGTAAGATCGATTTCGAAGCCAGCCTAGAAGAACTCAGCCTGCTCGCGCAAAGCGCGGGCGCGAATCCCTTAGTCACCCTCACCGGGCGCCGGTCCAGTCCCGACGCGAAGATGTTCGTCGGCAGCGGCAAGGCCGAAGAGTTGCGTCTTGCGTGTGAGGCGAACGACATCGAACTCGTCATTTTCAATCACGCTCTGGCGCCTGCGCAGCAGCGCAATCTGGAGCAAGCGCTTAATCGGCGCGTGATCGATCGCACCAGTCTGATCCTCGACATTTTTGCGCAACGCGCCCGCAGCCACGAAGGCAAGCTGCAGGTGGAACTCGCGCAACTGCAGTATCTGTCCACGCGGCTAATCCGCGCATGGACTCACCTGGAACGGCAAAAAGGCGGTATCGGTTTGCGCGGCCCGGGTGAAACGCAGCTCGAAACGGACCGCCGTTTGATCGGCGAGCGCATCAAGGCGCTCAAGACGCGGCTCGAAAAACTGCGCCGTCAGCATGGCACGCAGCGCCGCGCGCGCAGCCGCAATCAGACCATGTCCGTGTCGCTCGTCGGTTACACGAACGCGGGCAAATCCACGCTCTTCAACGCGCTCACCAAGGCTCAGGCGTACGCCGCCGACCAGTTATTCGCGACGCTGGATACGACATCGCGGCGCGTCTATCTCGGCGACGAAGCGGGGCAGGTGGTGGTGTCCGACACGGTCGGTTTCATCCGCGAATTGCCTCACCAGCTCGTGGCGGCGTTTCGCGCCACGCTCGAAGAAACGATTCACGCCGACCTGCTGCTGCACGTGGTCGACGCGTCGAGCGCGGTGCGGCTCGACCAGATCGATCAGGTCAACGAGGTGTTGCACGCAATCGGTGCGGACACGATCCGGCAGGTGCTCGTCTTCAACAAGATCGACGCGGTGCCGGAGTTGGCGGCCCGTGGGGACGCGGTTGAAAGGGACGAGTATGGTAATATTTCGCGCGTCTTTTTGAGCGCGCGCACGGGGCAAGGGCTAGACACACTGCGCGCTGCCATCGCTGAAATCGCTACTGCCGAACCTCTTCCCGAAACGCTGGTCGATCTCTCGGAAGAAGACCGGTCGGCAGCACCACGCGACGACCGCAAGGTCCCAGAACTCGGGCATTGACCCGTTCCAATTGCACTGACCCGCTGTCTACTCTGGTGAACGAACACAGGTGAACGATTACAACGAGCGGAGTATCTGGCTGCGCATGCGCGCCATGCTTTCACTGAACGATCCGCGCTGGGGCCGTGGGGACGGCAATGGCGAGCGGCAACGTCCAAACGAGCCCAAGCGTCCACCGACCAAGGAAGGTGAAGGGCCGCCCGATCTCGACGAGATGTGGCGCGATTTCAACCGCCGTTTGAGCCGCGTGTTCGGTCGCAAGGGCGGCGGCGCGGGTGGCGGGCGGCCGGACAACGGTCGTGGCGCGCGCATTGGCGTGGGCATCGTGATCGGCGTGCTGCTGGCCATTTATCTCGGCAGCGGCGTGTTCGTCGTGCAGGACGGCCAGGCCGGCGTCGTGATGCAGTTCGGCAAGTATCGCTACACGGCAGGTCAGGGCGTGCACTGGCGTCTGCCGTATCCGTTCGAAGCGCATGAGCTTGTCAATATCGGTCAGGTCCGTCAGGTGGAGATCGGCCGCAACAACGTGGTGCGTCTCGCGAATGTGAAAGACGCGTCGATGCTCACGCACGACGCGGATATCGTCGACGTGCGCTTCGCCGTGCAATACCAGGTGAAGAAGCCGACTGACTACCTGTTTCGCAGCGTCGATCCCGATCAGGGTGTGATGCAGGCTGCTCAAGCGGCGGTGCGCAGCATCGTCGGCGCGCGCAGCACCAACGACATCCTCTATCAGGATCGCGAAACAATTCGCCAGCAACTGATCGCGGCGATCCAGCAATCCCTGGATGAATATCAGTCCGGACTCGCCGTGACCGGTGTGACGATCCAGGGTGTGCAGGCGCCCAGCCAGGTGCAAGCCGCGTTCGACGACGCCGCGAAAGTCCGTCAGGAAAACGAGCGCGCGAAACGCGATGCCGAGGCCTATGCCGCGGATCTGTTGCCGCGCGCGCAAGCCGACGTGGCGCGCCAGATCGACGAAGCGAAAACGTACAGCGACAAGACGGTGGCCCAGGCGCAAGGCGACGCCGAACGCTTCAAGCAAGTCTATGCGCAGTACTCGAAAGCGCCCGCTGTGATTCGCGAGCGCATGTATCTGGAAACCATGCAGCAGATCTATTCGAATACGACCAAGGTGTTTGTGGATAGCAAGAGCGGCAACAACGTGCTGTATCTGCCGCTCGACAAGCTGGTCGAGCAGACCCGCCAGCGTGTGTCCGAGGCTGCTGCCGCTTCGGGCGCCGCGGCCGCTGCCGCGCCGCAAGCGGCGAGCGCTGCCGCGTTGCCGTTGGCCGCGCCGTCTGCCTCCGCAACCGGCACCGCAGCCTCCGCGCCGGCGGCGCTCGCCACGCCCGCCAGCCAGGCCGCGGCCAGCAGCGACGCGCTGCGTTCACGCGACTCCTTCCGCAGCCGTATGCGCGAAGACGACGTTCAATAAGGAGCGCACATCATGAACAAGATCATTGCGCTCGTCGTCGCTATCGTTATCGTGCTGTTTGCCGCTTCGTCGATGGTGTTCGTCGTCGATCAGCGGCATCTGGCTGTCCTGTCGTCGCATGGCGACAAGGCGCCGAGCCTGCTCGGCCCCGGCTTGCACGTCAAACTCCCGCCGCCGTTGCAAACGGTCACGCTGGTCGATAACCGTATCCAGTCGCTCGACGCCCCGGACGAAGACCGCTACGTGACGTCCGATAAAACCGATTTGCTGGCGAACCCGGTCGTCAAATACCGCGTGACCGATCCGCTCAAGCTGCTCGCCGAAACGCGAGGAGACGCGCAGAGCCTGCCGGACCGGCTCGCCTTGCTGTCGCGCAGCGCGCTTGGCGATGCGTTCGCGAAGGTCACGCTGTCCGACGCGCTGGCCCGTCAGCAGGCCGTCGCCGACGAAGCGCGTGCCGCCATGGACAAGGCCGCGGCGTCGCTCGGTGTGTCGGTGGTCGACGTGCAACTCACGCGTGTCGACTTCCCCGCGTCGATGGCCGATTCCGTCTACAAACGGATGATCGCCGCACGCCAGCAGATCGCGGCCGACGAACGTGCGAAGGGCACGGCCGAGGCCGACAAGATCAGGCAGGACGCGCTCGGCCAGCAACAGGCGATTCTCGCGGACGGTTATCGTCAGGCGCAGACCATCAAGGGCGAGGGCGATGCCAAGGCCGCGGAAATCGCCGCCGAAGCGTACGGCGCCGACCCGCAGTTCTACCAGTTCTATCAAAGCATGCAGGCGTACAAGAACACCTTCAAGCCGGGCGACGTGATCGTGGTCGACCCGAGCAGCGAGTTCTTCCGCTTCATGCGTAGCCCGACCGGCGGCGCAGCCCCGGACGCTCCCGCGGTCCCGCGCAAACACTGATAACCGGAGCGCCGCGGCATCCGCATCGCGGCACCTTCATTCGCATGGATATAGCCGGCTCGTTACTGCTCGCGATCGCGTTGATGCTGATTATCGAAGGCATGTTTCCCTTCGTTTTTCCGAGCGCCTGGAGCGACACGTTCCGTAAAATAGCGGAACGTCCGCCGCATCAGATTCGTGTGGGCGGCCTGATCGTGATGGTGCTCGGGCTGATCCTGCTGTTTATCGTGACCTGAAGGCGCCTGCTTTTGCGGGCGGGCTGACAGGCTGCGCAGGCTGTCCGCGCTCGAGTGCAAATGTGCGCCGTTGCGCGCCAGTGCCTGAGGGTTCTGAACGCCGCGCAGTGCGGCGCCCAGCGGCCAAAAGCCGCAAGCGGTCGCCGCAGGTAATTGCAACGACTGCGCAACGCCCGCGACAGCCGCCAAAATCGAGCCGCCGCCCGCCATTCACACTCACTTACCGGCGCACCCAGACGCCGTGTTCAACGTCGTAGGACTGTATCGATGTCGACCTGGTTACTTCCCGAGAATATTGCCGACGTGCTGCCGTCGGAAGCCCGCAAGATCGAAGAGTTGCGGCGCCATTTGCTGGACCGTTTCCGTTCGTACGGCTACGAAATGGTCATGCCGCCGTTGCTCGAGTACCTCGAGTCGCTGCTCACGGGCGGCGGTCACGATCTGAATCTGCGCACCTTCAAGCTCGTCGATCAACTGTCGGGACGCACGCTCGGTCTGCGCGCGGACATTACGCCGCAGGTCGCGCGAATCGACGCGCATCTGCTGAATCGCCAGGGCGTGACACGCCTTTGCTACGCGGGCAACGTCGCGCATACGCGGCCGCGCGGCCTGCACGCCACGCGCGAGCAGATCCAGATCGGCGCGGAAATCTACGGCCACGCCGGCCTCGAAGCCGACCTCGAAATCCAGCAATTGATGCTCGACGCACTGCGTCTGGCGGGCCTCGCGAAAGTTCGCCTCGATCTGTGCCACGCGGGCGTGCTCGCCGCGCTGATCGAAGCCGAACCGGCCGCGGCCGAGCTGGGGCAGTCGCTCTACGACGCGCTCGCGGGCAAAGACGTACCGCGCCTCGTCGAACTCACGGCGAACCTGACGCCGGCGATTCGCGACGCGTTGCGCGCGCTGCCCACGCTGTACGGCGACGCGTCCGTGCTCGACGAAGCCCGCGCGCGCTTGCCGAATATGCCGGCCATTGCCCGTGCGCTCGACGACCTCACGTTCCTCGCGAGCCAGGTGGAGGGCGCCGAAGTGATGATCGATCTCGCCGATCTGCGCGGCTATGCTTATCACAGCGGCGTGATGTTCTCGGCGTATGTGGACGGCGTGCCGAATGCCGTAGCGCGCGGCGGCCGTTACGACCACGTGGGTCAAGCGTACGGCCGCGCACGGGCGGCCACGGGCTTTTCGCTCGATCTGCGCGAGGTGGCGCGGATTTCACCGGTCGAAGCGCGCAGCAGCGCGATTCTCGCGCCGTGGCAGCATGACGAGGCGCTGCGCGTGAGCGTCGCCGCGTTGCGAGATGCCGGCGAGGTGGTGGTTCAGGCGCTGCCCGGCCATGAGCACGATCTCGACGAATTCGCGTTCGACCGTGTGTTGGTCGAGCGCAACGGTAATTGGGTCGTCGAACCGCGCGCCTGAGCGCGTTCCGGCAGACCCGCCCGAGGGCGATCCTCAGGGCATGTCAGACGGCGTCGAATGTGTCGCCGAAGCAGGGCGCGGCCAGTGGCCGCGCTACTTTCGCCATACCCAACATAACGTGCATACCGTTGAGCGGAAACGGAAAAATTCGGAAGGTTCCGCGAACATAGGTAGAATACGTTTTTAACCAGCTTACGAAACAACATGTCTGCCAGCGCAGTGAATGTGAACCCCGGGCGTAACGTCGTCGTCGTGGGGACCCAGTGGGGTGATGAAGGCAAGGGCAAGATCGTCGACTGGCTGACGGACCACGCTCAAGGCGTCGTTCGCTTCCAGGGCGGTCACAATGCCGGTCACACGCTTATCATCGGCGGCAAGAAAACCATCTTGCGTCTGATTCCGTCGGGCATCATGCATCCCGGCGTCGCGTGCTACATCGGCAATGGCGTCGTGTTGTCGCCGGAAGCGCTCTTCAAGGAAATCGGCGAGCTCGAAGCCGCCGGAGTCGATGTTCAGAATCGCCTCTTTATTTCCGAAGCCACCACCCTGATCCTGCCGTACCACATCGCCATCGACCAGGGCCGCGAAGCGCGCCGTGGCGCGGGCAAGATCGGCACCACCGGCCGCGGCATCGGCCCGGCGTACGAAGACAAGGTGGCGCGCCGCGGTTTGCGCGTGCAGGACCTGTTCGAGCCGGAGACCTTCGCCGAACGTCTGCGTGAAAACCTCGACTATCACAACTTTGTGTTGACGCAATACCTGGGTGTCGCCGCTGTCGACTTCCAGCAAACGCTCGACACAATGCTCAGCTATGCCGACCGTCTGAAGCCGATGGTGACGGACGTGTCGCGCCGCCTGTACGACGCGAACGCTAACGGCAGCAACCTGCTGTTCGAAGGCGCGCAAGGCACGCTGCTCGACATCGACCACGGCACGTATCCGTTTGTCACGTCGAGCAACTGCGTGGCCGGCGCAGCCACGGCGGGCGCGGGCGTCGGTCCGCAAAAGCTGAACTACATTCTCGGCATCACCAAGGCGTATTGCACGCGCGTCGGCTCGGGCCCGTTCCCGAGCGAACTGTACGACGCGGACAACGCCGCCCGTCAGGAAGCGATCGGCCTCGAACTGGCCACCGTCGGCAAGGAATTCGGCTCGGTCACCGGCCGTCCGCGCCGCACCGGCTGGCTCGACGTCGCCGCGCTGCGCCGCTCGATCCAGATCAACGGCGTGTCGGGTCTGTGCATGACCAAGCTCGACGTGCTCGACGGTCTGGACGAAGTGAAGCTGTGCGTCGGCTACACGGTCGACGGCCAGCATGTCGACCTGCTGCCGCGTGGTTCGTCGGAAGTCGCGCGTTGCGTGCCGGTATACGAAACCTTCGCGGGCTGGAAGGAAAGCACGGTTGGTATCAAGGAATGGGACAAGCTGCCGGCGAACGCGCGTGCGTATCTGTCGCGCGTGCAGGAAGTCGCGGGCATTCCGATCGACATGGTGTCGACCGGTCCGGATCGCGACGAAACCATTCTGCTTCGTCATCCGTTCAAGGTTTAAGCCATGGTGCAAGGTGTACCCATGATTGCGATGAAAGATCCGCGCAACGACGACAAGAACCTGTGGGTCGGCTGGGACGAGTATCACCGGCTGATCGAAATGCTCGCGTTGCAGGTGCACGAGTCGGGCTGGAAATTCGACAAGATCCTGTGCCTCGCGCGCGGCGGTTTGCGCGTCGGCGATCAGCTCTCGCGCATTTACGATCTGCCGCTGGCGATTCTTGCCACGAGTTCGTATCGTGAAGCGGCCGGCACGGAGCAGGGCGAACTCGATATCGCGCAATACATCACCATGACGCGTGGCGAACTGCACGGCAACGTGCTGCTGGTCGACGACCTGGTGGATTCGGGCGTGACGCTCGCACGTGTTCAGCAGCATCTGAAAGAGCGTTACCCGGCGATCACCGCGGTGCGTTCGGCGGTGCTCTGGTACAAGGGCTGCTCGAAGGTGAAGCCCGACTACCACGTGCAGTACCTGCCCACCAATCCGTGGATTCATCAGCCGTTCGAGGAATGGGACACGGTTCGTCCGCACAACCTCGGCGCATGGATCAAGCGTGGCACGGCGCAAGCGCAGGAGTCGTCGGAGAAGTGATGCGAACTTCGGCGCCGAAATCGTTGCGTCGTCCCCCGCGTTGTCTCGCAAAACGGAGCTCATTGGGCTCCGTTTTTTTATGTGCGCGCCGTGCGCGCGTGCTTCGCAAACTGCGCATCGGCGATGCCGCTAATACGGCCCGCCCAGCAGACGCGCCCATATCGCGGTGCTACACTTCGCGGACCATCTCGTGGTGTATCCACAACAAGCCGGGCGGCGTCAGGCGGGCAGTTTAGAATAGCGGTCGCTTTTTCGCCCAGGGAACGGATTTCCTCGCGTTTATGACAGATAACAATCACGAGCACAAACAGCCTCTGCCTTCCCTCGCCATCGCTGCGATCGGCGTGGTATTCGGCGATATCGGCACGAGCCCGTTGTACTCGCTGAAGGAAGCCTTTAGTCCATCCCACGGCATTCCGCTGACCGAGCAATCTATTCTGGGCGTGATCTCGCTGTTGTTCTGGGCGATCGTGATCGTGGTCGGCATCAAGTACGTGTTGTTCGTGATGCGCGCGGACAATAACGGCGAGGGCGGTGTTCTCGCGCTGATGGCGCTGGCGCTGCGCTCGCTCGACGAGAAGTCGAAAATGGCCGGCTTGCTGATGATGCTCGGCATCTTCGGCGCCTGCATGTTCTATGGCGACGCGGTGATCACGCCCGCCATCTCGGTGATCTCCGCCGTAGAAGGTCTGGAGATTGCGGCGCCAAATCTGTCGCATCTGGTGTTGCCGCTGACCATCGTGATCCTGATATTGCTGTTCTGGATTCAGCGGCACGGCACGGCCATGGTCGGCCGCCTGTTCGGTCCGATCATGGTGCTGTGGTTCGTGGTGCTCGCGGCGCTCGGCCTGTGGCACATCCTGCAGTCGCCGAACGTGATCCGCGCGCTGAACCCGTACTACGCTTACAGCTTCATGGCCGCGCACGTGCTGCAGGCCTACGTGGTGCTCGGCTCGGTGGTGCTGGTGCTGACCGGCGCTGAAGCGCTGTACGCCGACATGGGCCACTTCGGCGCCAAACCGATTCGCATGGCGTGGTACGTGCTCGTGATGCCGTCGCTGGTGCTGAACTACTTCGGTCAAGGCGCGCTGCTCATGCACGATCCGAAGGCGATCGAAAATCCGTTCTTCCTGCTCGCGCCGGACTGGGCGTTGCTGCCGCTCGTGGTGCTGTCCACGGTCGCGACGGTGATTGCCTCACAGGCGGTGATTTCCGGCGCCTATTCGCTCACGAGCCAGGCGATCCAGCTCGGCTACGTGCCGCGCATGAAGATTCTGCACACGTCTGAACTGGCGATCGGCCAGATCTATGTGCCGGTGGTGAACTGGATGCTGCTGTTCATCATTCTGTGCATCGTGATTGCGTTCAAGAGTTCGGACAATCTCGCGGCCGCGTACGGTATCGCGGTGACGGCCACCATGGTGATCACCACGGTGCTCGCCTGCGTCGTGATGGTGAAAGTGTGGAACTGGAACAAGCTGCTGGTGGCGCTGATCATCGGCGTATTCATGACGGTCGATCTGGGCTTTTTCGGCGCCAATCTGCTGAAGGTCGAGGAGGGCGGCTGGCTGCCGCTCGGCATCGGCGCGTTGCTGTTCTTCTTGCTGATGACCTGGTACAAGGGGCGCATGATCGTCAAGGAACGCACGGCGGCCGACGGTATTCCGCTCATGCCTTTCCTGCAAGGGCTGCTCGCGCATCCGCCGCATCGCGTATCGGGCACGGCGATCTATCTGACCGGCAGCGATTCGCTCGTGCCGGTGAGTCTGCTGCACAACCTGAAGCACAACAAGGTGCTGCACGAGCGCACCATTTTCCTGACCTTCGTGACGCGCGATATTCCGTACGTGAACGACGCGGAACGTGTGACGGTCAAGGATATCGACGGTGGCCTGTATCTCGTCAAGGCGGCCTACGGCTTCAACGAAACGCCGGACGTGAAGGCGGTGCTGCTCGAAGTCGGCCGCACGCATGACATGACCTTCGAATTGATGGACACGTCGTTCTTCCTCGCGCGCGAAACGGTGGTGCCGACGCAGTTGCCGGGCATGTCGGTGTGGCGAGAGCGCGTGTTCGCGTGGATGCACCAGAATGCCGCGAAGCCGACGGACTTCTTCAGTATTCCGGCAAACCGGGTGGTGGAGTTGGGGACGAAGATTGAGATCTGACGGTGGCCGTTGATTCATGAACGCCCCAGATGCCGGGGCGAAAAAAAACCCACGCGAATGCGTGGGTTTTTTTATGTGCCGCATGTTCGGCTGAGTCAAATTGCGCAGTGCTCTGCACCGCGGCTTACCGTGCTCGACAAGGGCAACGTGCACTACAAGCGCATGAAAAAATCACGCGCCTAACCAGCGATCTTACTTCTGCTTGAGCTTGGCGAATGCAGCCGCCATCGCGCCGCCTGCTTCCGGTTCGCGTGAACGCTGTTGCGGCGCGCCGCGTGCGCCGCCTGAGCGACCCGCGCCGCGATCCTGCTGGGCGCCGCCGCCGCTGCGCGCCGAAGCCGCACCGACTTCGTCGTCCATGCGCATGGTCAGCGCAATACGCTGGCGCTTCACATCCACCTCGAGCACCTTCACCTTGACGATCTGGCCGGCCTTGACGACTTCATGCGGGTCCTTGATGAACTTGGTCGACATGGCCGATACGTGAACCAGGCCGTCCTGATGCACGCCGATGTCGATGAACGCGCCGAACGCCGCTACGTTCGTCACGACGCCTTCGAGCACCATGCCCGGCGTCAGGTCGCTGACCTTCTCGACGCCTTCGCGGAAGGTCGCCGTCTTGAACTCGGGACGCGGATCGCGGCCCGGCTTTTCGAGTTCGAGCAGAATGTCGCGCACGGTCGGCAGGCCGAAACGATCGTCGACGAATTCCGCGGGCGACAGCCCGCGCAACGCGTCGCGGTTGCCCAGCACTTCGCCGACGTGCTTGCTGATTTTCGCGAGCATGCGTTCGACGACCGGATACGCTTCCGGGTGAACCGACGAGCGGTCGAGCGGATTCTCGCCATTGTTGATGCGCAGGAACCCGGCTGCCTGCTCGAACGTCTTGTCGCCCAGACGCGGCACCTTGCGCAAATGTTCGCGCGACGGGAACGGTCCGTTCGCATCGCGATAATCGACGATGTTGCGCGCCAGCGTGGCATTCAGACCCGAGACGCGGGCGAGCAGGGCGACGGACGCCGTGTTCGCATCCACGCCGACGGCGTTTACGCAGTCTTCGACCACGGCATCCAGCGAACGGGCCAGTTCGCGCTGGTTCACGTCGTGCTGATACTGGCCGACGCCGATCGCCTTCGGTTCGATCTTCACGAGTTCCGCGAGCGGATCCTGCAAACGGCGCGCGATCGACACCGCGCCGCGCAGCGACACGTCCATGTCGGGGAATTCCTTCGCCGCGAGTTCGGAGGCGGAGTACACCGACGCGCCGGCTTCGGACACCACGATCTTCTGCAGCTTGAATTCCGGATGACGCGCGATCAGTTCGCTCGCAAGCTTGTCCGTTTCACGCGACGCCGTGCCGTTGCCGATGCTGATCAGTTCGGCCTGCGTCTGTGCGCAGATGCGCGCGAGTTTCGCGATCGATCCGTCCCAGTCGCGGCGCGGCTCGTGCGGATAGATCACGTCGGTGGCGAGCACCTTGCCGGTTCGGTCAACCACGGCGACCTTCACGCCGGTGCGCATGCCCGGGTCGAGGCCGATCACGGCCTTCGGTCCGGCGGGCGCGGCCAGCAGCAGGTCCTTCAGATTGCGCGCGAACACGCGGATCGCTTCGTGCTCGGCTTCGTCGCGCAGATTGGTCAGCAGTTCGTTTTCGATGTGCGGCTGCACCTTCACGCGCCAGCACCAGCGGCACACGTCGGAGAGCCACTTGTCGGCCGGACGGTTCTGATTGGCGATACCGAAGTGGCGCGCGATCAGCGCTTCGCCCGGATGCGGCACCTGCGCGTCGAGTTCCTCACCGAGGCCCAGCTTGACCATCAGCACGCCCGCATTGCGGCCGCGGAACAGCGCCAGCGCGCGATGCGACGGCACGGTGCGGATGGTTTCCGCATAGTCGTAGTAGTCGCGGAATTTCTCTTCTTCGGCGTTTTCCTTGCCTTCCACCACTTTCGACGACACCACGCCCTGATTGAACAGGTAATCGCGCAGCTTGCCGAGCAACTCGGCCGTTTCGCCGAACTGTTCGGAGAGAATGTCGCGTGCGCCGTCGAGCGCGGCCTTGACGTCGGCGACGCCTTTTTCGGCGTCCACGTAGGCGGCGGCTTCGGTTTGCGGGTCCAGCAGCGGATTGGCGAGGAGCGCGTCGGCGAGCGGCTGCAGGCCGGCTTCACGAGCGATCTGCGCGCGTGTGCGGCGCTTAGGCTTGTACGGGAGATACAGGTCTTCCAGCACCTGCTTGCTGTCGGCGCCTTCGATCGCCGCGCGCAGCTCGTCGGTGAGCTTGCCCTGTTCGTCGATGCTGGCGATGATCGCGGCGCGCCGGTCTTCCAGCTCGCGCAGATACAGCAGGCGTTCCTCGAGGTTACGCAGTTGCGTGTCGTCGAGATTGTCGGTCACTTCCTTACGGTAGCGGGCGATGAACGGAACAGTCGCTCCTTCGTCGAGAAGTTGCACCGCGGCCGCGACCTGGCGCGGCTGGACGGACAGTTCGGCGGCGATGCGCTGTACGATCTTGAGTGCTACGGTTTCCGTCATAAGGTCTTGGTGTTCCTGCGGACTCAGTTCAGGGGCCGCGCGCTAACCGCACATGCGGGCACGTTAGGGCAAATGAGGCACGTGGGGCACGTCCGGGCTCGCCGGGCGTGCGCGCTGCGACCAGGTTGCTGGAGCGGGGCATTTTGCCATAAATGCAAAAGGGCTCAACCGCAGGGTGATAGAATTTCGGGCATGTTCCGCTGACCCTCTACGACGTTGCCGATCTCCTTGTCCCTCAACCGCCTGGGCTCTCGCTTGGTCTCTCGCTTGACACCGCGCTTGGCATCGCGCTTGACTCCATTGCCGCCGTTTTTATCGTCGCGTTTCTTATCGCGCTCGCTGATGCGTTCCATGCCGCGTTTTTCGGCGCGTTCGTTGCGCTCACCGCTCGGCTCGCTCGTGGCGGCTTCGCGCCCGGTGTTCAGGTCCGCGGTCCTTTCTAATGGCGTATTGCTCGCGTCGTGTGCGTCGTGCGTTCTCGCCGCCGCGCTGGCCGCGCCTATTCCGGCCGTGGCGCAGTCCGTGCTGCCGGCAAGCAGCAGCGCTGCGCGGCCCGCGGGCGCGCTCGCCCCGGCCGCTGCGTCGGGCGCGGGGGCCATGAGCGCCACGAATGCGCAGGGCGGGACGAACGCCGGCGGTACGGACAGCGCCGGCAATGCGGCCTCGCCGAACAGCGGCTTCGACGCCCGGCAGAAAGTCCTGGATCAGCGCACGGAGGAGAACAACTATCGCTATGGCGTCGCGGAACACGACTGCTACAGCAAGTTCTTCGTCAACTACTGCCTGAACAAGGCACGCGACAGCATGCGCTCGGTGCAGGCCGACATCCGCAAGGAACAACTCGCGCTCGACGGTGAGCAGCGCACGCAGCGCGCCCGCGACCGTGACGAGCAGGCCGCGCTCAAGCGTGCCCAGGAAGAAGCGGGCGCGCCGCAACGCGCCGCCGAAGACGCGCGCAACGCGCAGGCATATCAGGACAAGCAGCGCCAGCATCAGCTCGATCAGGCGCAGCGCGCCGCCGAGGCGCCGCAGCGCAGCGCGAATGAGCAGGCCTATCAGCAGAAGCAGCGTCAGCATGCGCTGGATCAGGCGCAGCGCGGCGTCAGCCCGTCGCAGGCCGCCGCCAACCAGCAGGCGTACGATCAGAAGCAGGCCGACTTCCAACGCAAGCTCGACGAGGCGCGTGCGCAAGGTGCGCAGAAGGCGCAGGAGCGCGTGCAGAAGCAGCAGAGCTTCGAGAAGAAGCAGGCCGACGCGGCGCAGCACAAGGCCGATGTGGAAGCGCGTCAGAAGCAGGCGGCGGAGAAAGCCGAGCAGAAACGTCAGGACGCGTTGAAACAGCAGCAGCTCGAAGAGCAGCAAAAGCAGCAGCAACAACAGCAGTAAGCGTGCTGGAATGGGCCCTGAGCGTGTGTGGCAGGGCCGTAGTCGCCGTAATGCGTTTTAAGCCGGACAGCAACCTCAGGTATCGGGCTGCACACGCCGCCCGCTCCGTAGACGAGAGGAGGCGAGTATGCGCGATCAACATCACGTCATCAACGCGGACACACTTCGCGACCGTATTCTGCAACTGGAATCGGAGCATAGTGGGCTCGATCGCCTGATCGACCGAATGTCGGATGAGCCCGGCATCGACGACTTCGAGTTGCAGCGCCTGAAAAAGCGCAAACTCAAAGTCAAGGACACCATCATCTTGCTGCAGTTGCAGCTCGAACCGGACGCACGCGCCTGAGTTCGCGGCCTGGCAGGCGCCGGGCGCGCGCCGCGCGAGCCGGACTTTGCAGGAAACGCTTGCCTTGAATTCACCGCTTGATACCTCATCCCGTGCCACGCCGGGCGACGACGCAGCCGGAGCCAATGCGCCGGCGCCGCGTCCTGTCGCGTCCGCACTGAGCGCGTCGCTGAATCCGCGCCGAGTCGCCGAACTGGACGAGATCTTCGCCGACAACGGCTTGCTGGCCCGTCAGATCGACGGCTACCGGTCGCGGGCGTCGCAGATCGAAATGTCGCGCGCCGTGGCTGCGGCCATGGAAGCGTCGGGCCGCGCAATGCCCGAGCCCGCGATGTTCGAGGCGCAGAAGCGGCCGGCACGGCGTCTGCAGGCACCGGGCGCGGACGCCACCGCCGAGGCTGCGGAGAGCGCCGAATCGGGCGGGCTCGACGGCAGCGAAAACACGCTGATCGTCGAAGCGGGTACAGGCACGGGCAAGACCTACGCGTATCTCGTGCCGGCCATGCTGTGGGGCGGCAAGGTGATCGTCTCCACCGGCACGAAGCATCTGCAGGACCAGCTCTTTCAGCGCGATATTCCGACCGTGCGCGATGCGCTCGCGGTGCCGGTATCGGTCGCCATGCTCAAGGGCCGCGCGAATTACCTGTGCCACTACTATCTGCAGCGCACCGCGGATAACGGCCGTCTGCCGTCGCGCCAGGAAACCTCGTATCTGCAGGATATCGTGCGTTTCGCGAAGATCACGCGCACTGGCGACAAGGCTGAACTCGCCAGCGTGCCTGAAACGGCGGCGGTGTGGTCGATGGTCACGTCGACGCGCGAAAACTGTCTCGGCCAGGAGTGTCCGCATTACAAGGACTGCTTCGTAATGCAGGCGCGCCGCGAGGCGCAGCAGGCGGATATTGTGGTGGTCAACCACCATCTCTTTTTCGCCGACATCATGTTGCGCGATACGGGCATGGCGGAACTGCTGCCCACCGCCAACACCATCATCTTCGACGAAGCGCACCAGTTGCCCGAAACGGCGACGCTCTTTTTCGGCGAGACGCTTTCGACCACGCAGTTTCTCGAGCTTGCTCGCGATTCGGTGGCCGAAGGTTTGGGCCATGCGCGTGAAACGGTCGACTGGGTCACGCTGGGCTCGACGCTCGAACGCGCAGCGCGCGACGTCCGGCTCGCGTTCAAGGAAGACTCGGTGCGCCTGTCGATCGGCCAGTTGCCGGACGACCACCCGCTGTTTCCCGCGCTCGAAACGCTCGAAACCGAACTCGACGCGCTCGCGTCCGCGCTGGCGGGTCAGGCCGAGCGCGCTGAATCGATCGGCGCGTGTCTGCGCCGTGCGCGCGAACTGCAGGGTGTGCTCGCCGGCTGGACCACGCCGCCCACGCAGACCGAGCGCGAGGCCGCCGACGCTACGTCAGCCGACGGCAAAGCCGAGCGCGCCGACCCGAATGAAAAGGTGCGCTGGATCGAAGTCTTCTCGCATACCGTGCAGTTGCACGAAACGCCATTGTCGGTTGCGCCGATCTTTGCGAAGCAGCGCGCCGGCGTGCCGCGTGCGTGGATCTTCACGTCGGCCACGTTGTCGGTGCGCGGCGATTTCACGCACTACGCCGCGCAAATGGGCCTGAACGCGAAACGTTCCATGACGTTGCCCAGTCCCTTCGATTATCCGACTCAAGGGCTGCTGTACGTGCCGCGCAATTTGCCGCAGCCGTCCTCGCCGATGTTCACCGACGCCGTGTTCGACGCCGCGTTGCCGGCGATCGAGGCATCGGGCGGCGGCGTCTTCATGTTGTGCACGACGCTGCGCGCCGTGGACCGCATCTCAGCCAAGCTGCGCGACACGATCGAAGCGCGCGGCTGGGACTATCCGCTGCTCGTGCAGGGCGATGCAAGCCGCACCGAATTACTGGATCGTTTCCGGTCTTACGGCAACGCGATTCTGGTGGGCAGTCAGAGCTTCTGGGAAGGGGTGGACGTGCGCGGCGACGCATTGTCGCTGGTAGTGATCGACAAGCTGCCGTTTGCGCCGCCCGACGATCCTGTTCTGTCGGCTCGTCTGGATGCGCTGACCAAGAAAGGCTTGAGCCCGTTCGCCGTGCATCAGTTGCCGCAGGCCGTGATTACGCTGAAGCAGGGCGCGGGGCGCCTGATTCGCGCTGAGACCGATCGAGGCGTGCTGATGATCTGCGACACGCGTCTCGTCGATAAACCGTATGGACGCCGTATCTGGCAGAGCCTGCCGCCATTTAAACGCACACGTGAGATCGAAGTCGTGCGCGAGTTTTTTGAAGAGAATCAAACAGCGGGTTAATAGGCCAATCGGAATCAATGAACGCCGTTGTAAAAAGCGGCGCTTAAATGACAAAACGCCACGGATGTGAATCCGTGGCGTTTTGCTTTACTGCCCGGGAAATCGCGAAGATTTCCCGATGCAGTTTTCGCCCAGAGGCGAACCCTATGCAGCAGCTTACTGGCTTGCGCCCGAAGCCGGAGCAGCAGCCGAAGCAGCAGCGTCCGAAGCAGCAGCGCTTGCGTCCGAAGCAGCGGTCGTAGCCGAAGCAGCAGCGTCGCTCGCAGCAGCAGCAGCACCCGAAGCAGCAGCAGCCGAATCCGAAGCTGCAGCAGCCGGTGCCGAAGCAGCAGCTGCGTCGCTAGCCGGGGCAGCGGCTTGGTCGTTGCTCTTGTTGCATGCAGCCAGTGCCACAGCTGCCAACAGGGATGCTACGAGGAGGGATTTCTTCATGATCACGTCCTTTTATGGTTTAAAGGTAAGCAACAGCGCAAAATAAAACCGGTAATGTGCTCCAACACCGACCTGGGCCGCTGGTGGAGACGCTCTTTTGACGAGCTGGAATCTTCCCTACGGCTTGGGCGGAAATTATATGCACTTTCGTACTGACAATCCATAAATCCGGGGTCAATACGTTGTCTTTCTCATACAAAATTTCACTGTACGGTATAGCAGGTAGGCGGAGTTACGCAAGCTCGCCCACTTGTATCCAGCCCGCACAATACCACTCGTGTAGCCGTGCTGTCACCGACGAATCGTGTGAGAGTGTTACAAAGCGTTTCGCACTCATACAGCGGTGATCTGCGAGGTCAAACAACCACTTTTTTGCGCCATCGAATGACGTTTCCTCTCCATTTATGAAGAAAAAACGGCGGTTGTACAACAAATTGGTCTTGCGGTCCAGCCGAATACCTGACTTCAAAGCCTGACTGATGAAACGTGCTTCATTAAGCGGCCTTTGCGGCGGATCAAAGACGACACTCGGCTTGGGTTCGCTGAGATACGTGCCAAGGAACGACGCAATATCCTGCTCTTTCCATTCAATGCCAGCAAGGATTGCGCCAACCCTTTCGACGAGCGCCGCCGGCAGTTCAGCCGGACGTTCCACAGCGGGCTGCTGAGGATCACGGTAGAGCGCTCCCGCATTGCCCGACGACTCGCCGCGCTCGGCCAGATGATAGAGGAACTGCGCGGTCAATTCGTTTGCGGACGGGGCGCGAAAACCGATCGAGCAGGTCATGCATTCGCCTTCAGCGACTCCGTCGTGCGCGATGTGCGGCGGCAGGTACAGCATGTCGCCCGGTTCGAGCAACCATTCCTCTTCGGCCTGGAAATTCTGTAAAACTTTCAAAGGCAAGCCGGCTTGCAGTGTCAGATCTTTCTGCGCGCTAATGCGCCAACGCCGCTTGCCTTTTACTTGCAAAAGAAACACATCGTAGGAATCGAAGTGGGGGCCTACGCCGCCGCCGTCACTTGCATACGAGATCATCAGGTCGTCCAGACGTGCGTCCGGCACGAAGCGGAAGCGGTCGAGCAGGGCGCGCGCGCGATCGTCGTAGAGATCCACACCTTGCACGAGAAGCGTCCATGCGCGCTGCTTCAGCGAAGGCAGTTCGTCAGGCGCGAACGGACCGTGCTCCAGCTGCCATTTATTGCGGAAATGCGTGATCAGACGTGCTTCGACTTCGTCCTGATCGGCCAGCTCGAAAAATTCTTCTCGCGAGAGCGGCGCCTCGACATTCGGGATCGCCTGGCGAATCAGCAGCGGCTTCTTCTGCCAGTAGCGGCGCATGAATTGCGACGGCGTCAGATTGCCGAGCAGCGGTGTAGGCGTGTCCGGCGCGGGCGGCAGAACCGGAAGAGCGGACAGAGCCGGCTTTGAAGCCGGCGACGAATTCCGTGCCGATGCAGCGTCGGCCGGGTGGTCAGTGGGCCGCTTGGGCATCGTATAATGTGAGTTGTATTCTGGAGAATCGAATGAAAATCGCAAAGAACACCGTCGTGTCGGTCGCTTACAAGCTGTCGGATGCGCAGGGCAATCTGATCGAGGAAAGCGACGAGCCGATGGTCTATCTGCACGGCGGCTATGATGGCACGTTCCCCAAGATCGAGGAAGAGCTCGACGGCCATGAGGCCGGCTTCGAGACCCAGATCCAGCTCGAGCCGCAAGACGCGTTCGGCGAGTACGACCCCGATCTCGTGAAGATCGAGCCGCGCGATCGCTTCCCGGAACCGCTCGAAGTCGGCATGCAATTCGAAGGCACACCCGAAGAAGGCGACGAGGACCTCGACTCGCTCGTCTACGTGGTGACCGACGTCGCGGAAGACAAAGTCGTGCTCGACGGCAACCATCCGCTCGCCGGCATGGCGCTGCGTTTTGCGTTGACCGTGAAAGACGTGCGCCCGGCTACCGAGGACGAAATCCAGCACGAACACGCGCACGGTGCCGACGGCCTCGAAGTCCTCGACGATGACGAGGACGACGAAGAGGACAAGTCAGGGCCCACGCTGCACTGAACTGGCGGGCACGCCGGGCATGCTTGAAGAAGCGCCCGGCGTGCGCGGCTGCGTAGCGGAGGCGGGCGGGGTCGAGGTGGCCGGCCCGTATCCACCGCCGCCCTGATCGGCCGGTATGCGCGGCTGCTGATCCAGTTGCGAGTCCCCGGGCGATTGCAACAGCGGCGGCAATTCCGATGCGGGTCCGAGCGCGGGTACAGCCGGCATGGATGCCGCCGGTTCGTCGCGTGGCATAACAGGCTGCGCCGTGGGCATCGGCATCTGCTTCGGCACGTCGCGCACACTCACGCGGAACGGCGGTTTTCTGCCGAGATCCGCTTCCACCTGAATCCACTGATTGAGCCGATCATGCGGCGCGAGCGCGACACGCGTGAGATTCGTCACGAGCATTCCCTTGTCATTGCGTAGCGGCTGATCGATGACGAAGCCGGCGCTCGCACGTTCGTCGTCGCAATGAATCACCAGCACTGGCCCGCGGAAAATCTGCGCGAGCTTGACGAGGCTGCGTTTGAATTCCAGGAAGCCGTCGCGGCGGGTATTGCGCGCAAAACGCAGCCATGCGAAACGGTCGGGCCGTTCGTAACGTTCAGGGTCCGGGTCGCCTTGAATGAACACGACAATTGCGCGCGCGTCGCGGCGTTTCGCATATTCGCCGGCGTGTTCCAGCCAGAACGCATTGGCGATCACGCGATCTTCGAATTCACCGTTGCGCCCGCCGGCAGTCAGATAGTGATTGTTCGGACTCGGCGCGTTCAGGCCGACGAACACCGTATCGCCCACTTGCCAGCGCACGTTCTCACGATACGGGCGAAAGCGCGAGACTTCGCTTTCACGCGTCAACACGATCGGGTTCTGGCCCATCGACGTGGCGTCGCTGAAGAGTGTCTGGCGCAACTGATCGAGCCGTTCGACCGGGTCGAAGCCGCCGGCCTCGGCCGTGCCGCAATCGGCCCAGTCATGCTGGCCGGGAATGAAGAAGAGGGCGGGTCGCGACGCTTCCAGCAGCGCGTGGCGACGTTCGTAGAGCGCATCGCGGCAGGCCTCTTTGGCGCCCTTCAGATTGCCGTCGTACACGATGAACGACATGTCGCGCTCGCGGCTGATCGCGTCGATCAGCCGCTGCGTCGGCGCTTCGTCGGCGGGGCTTTGCATCGTGTTGGCGATGACCGCGAACGTGTAGCGCGGCGTGTCGGCGTAGGCCGCTGGCGCGTAGGCCGATAACCCCGCCACTAATCCCACTGACATCACCGCAGACAGCCCCGCGAAGAGTCCCGCGTTCAGCACGCCGCTGCCCGAGAGCGTGAGGGCGAGAGTCAGCGCCGCGCGAAGTTTGCGCGGACGCTGCGGGCGCCTGTGTGCGTCAATGATCCGCATCCGGCGCGGCGGCCAGTTCATGCAATTCGTACAGCAGATCGAGTGCTTCGCGCGGCCGCAGATCGTTCGGATCGATGCCGCGCAAACGCTCCACAAGCGCCTGCATGGCAGGCGATACAGCCTGCGCCGCGTCCGACTCGCGCTCGTCATCCGCGTCTTCGAGCAGCATCGGCATGGGGGCGGCGAACAGATCGAGTTGCGGTGCGGGTTGCGCGGCCGATTGCTGTTCGAGATGCGCAAGATGCTTGCGCGCCGCGCGAATCACCGCGTTCGGCACGCCGGCGAGTTGCGCGACCTGCAGACCGTAGCTCTGATTCGCCGGACCTTCGCTGACCGCGTGCAGGAACACGATGCCGTGCCCATGCTCGACCGCCGACAGGTGTACGTTGGCCGCCTGCGGAAACTCGGCCGGCAGCTGCGTCAGTTCGAAGTAGTGGGTGGCAAAGAGCGTATGGCAGCCGTTGTGCGCAAGCAGATGCCGCGCGATGGCCCACGCCAGCGCGAGCCCGTCGAACGTTGAAGTGCCGCGGCCGATCTCGTCCATCAGCACGAGACTTTGCGGCGTGGCGTCGTTCAGGATCGCGGCGGCTTCGGTCATCTCGACCATGAAGGTGGAACGGCCGCCGGCCAGGTCGTCCGCAGCGCCGATACGCGTGAAAATACGGTCGATCGGGCCGAAGGCGGCGCGCCGCGCCGGCACATAGCTGCCCACGTAAGCGAGCAGCGCGATCAGCGCGGTCTGCCGCATGAAAGTGGATTTACCGCCCATGTTCGGGCCGGTGATCAGCAGCAGTTTGCGCTCGGGCGTGAGCGTGCAGTCGTTGGCAATGAACTGTTCGACTTGCGCCTCGACAACCGGATGCCGTCCCTGCTCGATTTCAATGCCGGCGTCCGGCGAGAACGTGGGCGCGACCCAATCGAGCGCGCGGGCGCGCTCGCCGAAGGCCGCGAGCAGATCGAGTTCGGCGAGCGCCGAAGCGACGCGCTGGCAGTCGGGGATAAAAGGCAGCAGCGCCTGCAGCAACGCGTCATAGAGCGAGCGTTCGCGGGCGAGCGCGCGTTCCTGTGCGGACAGCGCTTTGTCCTCGAACGTTTTCAGCTCCGGCGTGATGTAGCGCTCTGCGTTCTTCAGCGTCTGGCGGCGGCGATAGTCGTCCGGCACCTTGTCGGTCTGGCCGCGCGTGACTTCGATATAAAAGCCGTGCACCTTGTTGTACTCGACGCGCAGATTGCCGATGCCCGTGCGTGCGCGCTCGCGAGTTTCGAGGTCGATCAGGAACTGCCCGCAGTTCTCCGAAATATCTCGCAACTCGTCCAGTTCCGCATCGTAGCCGCGCGCGATCACGCCGCCGTCGCGCACCATGGCCGAGGGCTCCTCGGCGACCGCGCGCTTGAGCAGTTCGACGCAGGCTTGCGGCGGCTCCAGCGAGGCGTCGATGCGCGCCAGCGAATCGGCATTCGCCGAAACGGCGGCGAGCTGCGTGCGCAATTCGGGCAACGCGATAAACGTATCGCGCAGACTCGACAGATCGCGAGGCCGCGCCGAGAGCAGCGCGAGACGCCCGGTGATCCGCTCGATATCCGAGATTTGCCGCAACGCGCCGCGCAACGCGTCGACGCCGGCGCCCGGCGGCGCGTCGAGCAATGCGCCGATTGCCTGCTGACGCGCCTGCGCCACCGCCGATTCGCGCGGCGGATGATGCAGCCAATGACGCAGCAGACGGCTGCCCATGGTCGTGCAGCAGGTATCGAGAAGCGAACAGAGCGTGGGCGACTCGGTGCCGCGCAGCGTTTCAGTCAGTTCGAGGTTGCGGCGCGTGGCGGGGTCGAGGCCGATATATTCGGATTCATACTCCACCTTCAGGCTGCGCACGTGACGCAATTGCTGGCCTTGCGTGGCGGCGGCATACAGAAGCAACGCACCGGCCGCGCCGCATGCGCAGGTCAGCGAATGCGCGCCGAAGCCGTCGAGGCCGGCCACTTCCAGTTGGTCGCACAAGCGCTGCGTGCCCGAGGTGATGTCGAAGTGCCAGACCGGCACGCGGGTGAGGGCGCCCGCATTGACCGGTGGTGTCCAGCTCGCCGAGTCGCTGGGCGTGTCGGCCACCAGAATTTCCGCCGGACGAATGCGCTCCAGCGCGGCCGCTACCTGGTCGGGCGCGACTTCGGCGAGGCGCAACGCGCCGCTTGCCAGATTCAGCCATGCCAGGCCGACGCTGCTCGCGACGCCACGCCGATTGTGCGCGACGCACATGGCCAGCAAGTAGACATCGTTCTTATCCGAGAGGAGCGCGGCGTCCGTGAGTGTGCCCGGCGTGACCACGCGTACCACTTTGCGCTCGACCGGGCCCTTCGACGTAGCCGGGTCGCCGATCTGTTCGCAAATCGCGACGGATTCGCCGAGCTTCACGAGCTTGGCCAGATATTGTTCGACCGCGTGGTGCGGCACGCCGGCCATCTTGATCGGATTGCCCGCCGACGCGCCACGCTGCGTGAGTGTCAGATCGAGCAGGCGCGCGGCTTTTTCCGCGTCTTCGAAAAAGAGCTCGTAGAAGTCGCCCATCCGGTAGAACACCAGCGTGCCAGGATGATCCGCCTTGATGCGGAGATACTGCTGCATCATCGGCGTGTGACTGCTAAGGTCGATGCTTGGTACGTCAGGTTTTGCGGTCGTTTCTTCCATCTATCCTATATCCAGCAAGGCGCGGGGCGTTTTTGCGAGTTTCTGTCTAGGTACACCTGTGTACGAGAGCACATTGCAAAACTTGGGTGCTTAGCGTAGGTTTCTCGTCGAGAATTCCTTTTAACCTACGCCGGCGTCGCTTCGCCGATTTCCGGTAAAACCTACGCCGACTCTCATGCACTTTGATGCCCGCGCGGCAAAGCAACTTGGGCCCGGTCAACACCTCACTGTGGCCGATTGTCCCGGCTTACGCTTGGTGGCGACAACGAGGACGAAGAGCTGGACCTATCGCTATAAGTCGCCCGTCGACGGGCGCATGAAGCAAACCAAAATCGGGGAGTGGCCGGCGATGTCACCAGCTGCTGCAACCGTCGCTTGGGAAAAGCTTCGTGAGGCGCGTAACGAGGGGCAAGAGCCCGTTGCCAAGTCACGGCAATCGAGTAAAGCCCCGAACGGCGATATGGTACCGCAGACGTCGAAATACACGGTGGGAATCCTGTGCCGTGACTACCTTGAGGGGCACGTCGAGCGCAACCGCAAAACGAGGGGTGCGAAGGAGATTGCACGTATGTTCCGCACGATGCTCGGCTCGCTAGCCGACGCGACTGCCGAAACGCTGACTCGCGCCCAAGCGTTCGACCTTCTTGAGTCGCACGCCCATATTCCGGTTCAGGCTGCGAAGCTGCGTGCCGAACTGGGAGCGGCATGGGAATATGCTCACGATGCCGGCCGCCTGTCGCAAGACGCGCCAAATTGGTGGCGTTTGATCATGCGCGGCAAACTGAAAAGCAAGGGCAAGTCAATCGGGGGCAAGCGGGTTGGGAAGAAGCGAACGCTGACAGATGCTGAACTGACGGCCCTGATTCCATGGCTGCCGAACTTTAGCCGAAGCGTCTGTGACGTATTGACGCTATACCTCTGGACCGCAACACGTGGCGCCGAGATCGTGAGCATGGAAGGTCGCGAGGTGACTGAGGAAAGCGACGGCTGGTGGTGGACGATTCCGAAGGAGAAGACTAAGAACGAGCGGCACGAAGATGCCACCGATTTGCGAGTGCCTCTTATTGGCCGCGCCGAAGCGGTAGTGCGACGTAGGCTGAGCGTCTATGGCAAAGGTTATCTGTTCCCACCGGCGAATGGATCGGCTGCGCACATAGAGCAGAAGGTTGTGCAGACAGCCGTGCACTATCACCAGCCCTATTCGAGGACCCGGCCGGAGATGGTGCGCCCGAGACTGCCGGTAACGGTCTGGGCGCCACACGACCTGCGTCGCACGATACGAACGATGCTGGCATCAATGGGCTGCCCGGACGAAGTGGGCGAGGCTGTAATCGGTCACATGCAAGAAGGCATCAAAGGCGTGTACAACCGGCACGCCTACGATGCGGAGCGACGAGTCTGGCTTACGCGGGTGTCCGAGAGGCTTGAGCAACTGGCGGGAGGTCGCTGACGGTCGCTGCAACCGACTTCTTTCGACGGGCGCCGGTGTTCGCTGGCGGAAGCAAGTCGGAGATCGGCCGCTGCTCTGCCCAATCTTCAATCTCCCGGAGCAGCCAGCCAACGCGGCGACCGGACAGCAGTCTCGGCTTTGGGAACTGGTCTTGACGGACCAGCAGCTGAACAGTTGCCGGCGCGAGAGACACGATCGTGCAGACAGTTTCGAGATCGAGATACAGCGGCTTGACGAGTGCGGTTTTCGTATTAGCCATTTCGAGAACCCCTAGAAGCCGAACTCGCGACAATCTTCGCGTGCAAAGTGACTTGGTCGCGTGCCGATTGCCGTTGGCCGTTGATGATCAAGGGCACATAGCGGCGTGAGCTGATCGGCGCGCGGCTCATGAGTGCACCTCTTCGTCGCCAGCACATGCAATGACAAAGCAGTATTTGGCGAGTGCTCTCTCAATGCAGCCGCGTAGCTCGGCCGGCGTCGCAACCATCGCATCAGGCTCATCTGCGGGACCGCTGCGGTCTGGTAGTTCGCATAGTTGCTCGATCAATATCGATCCGAACTCGATTTCGTTGGCCTTGAAGTCTTGCGCTCTCAAATCTTGTTTTGTCTTGGTCATGGTCGTTCTCATGTCGACGGGTGCAGTGCTCGGTCAAGCTGCATCAAACCGGTTTCGATAGACAAGCGGGCCTGTTCTGCCCACGTGCGGGCTTCCTGCGCTGCTTTGTGTCGGCTATAGCTGCCTAACTCGTCCCGCATGAGGTCGAGAAGCTCGATGTCGGCGCGAAGGGCGATGCACTCGACCAGTTGGCGGATCTCGATGCGAAGGGCAGCGAGCCGCGCGGCGGTGGCCAGTCGGGAATCCGGCTGGCCTTCGTTCGTCTTGATGGGTTTGCGCCGCGAGAGCGGCGTTTCGTCGCTCTGGATCGTTTTGGGGGGCGGGAGAACGCTGCCGTTCACGTCGTCGCTCAATGCGCGCGTGAGGGCAGCGCCAGCGCGGGAATGGCGTGAGCGCCTATTGCGGTGCTCCCGCTTACGCGGCAGCGGATGTGGGGTAGAAGCAGCCGGGCGAACCGTCATTTGGCCACCCCCGTTGCCATTTCCTCGGTCCAGTCGGGATCGGGTGCACTCCAGAGCTTGTCGAGCCATGCGCGAACGGCAGGCGCTTCCTTTGTTTTTCCAAGGCGGGGATCCTCAAGCCTGCGGGTAAAAAAGGTTACAGCGGCACGAATCGCCTGGCCTCGTGTCAGATAAGTCGGCTCACCTTCGTGCCATGAGCAGGGGCTCGTTCCAGAGCCGCTTCCCATGCGGTATGAAATTGAGGAGATCCATTTCCCGACTGCGATCTGCGCCAGATGAATCTCGGCCGGATGTAATTTGAGACGCGTCGAGATCGGTGCCTTGATTGTTTCGTGATCAACGTACACACCGTGCGCGTTCGGTTTCGAGATCCGATATTTCCGGCGCGTCGGTGGTAGGGGATCCAGTAGATCCGCGTGTGGCGTCAGGGCCGTGTGCACGCCAGCGATGGTGCCGGGTGACAGTTTGCCGAAGACTGGGTCATGCAGAACGGACTGCAGGGCCTGCAAAAGTTGCTTTGCCTGGACGTCGGTGATCTTGTGTGTCGCCGGCTTGTTAAGAGCCTTCTTGGTGACTTTGGTTTTCCCACTGGCCTTTACCTGTGCTGCCGCGTTCGAGAGGCGCTCGAGAGCTTTCTCGCCGCCATGCGTCCGGATCTCCTCGATCGCGAGCGTCGACGCAACAACCTTCTCGCGAACCAGCTTGTGAAGAGCGGCCGGCGCCTGGGCTAGCAGCAGTACGTCGCGGATCGTCTGGTCCGTGATGTTTAGCCGCTTGCAGATTGTGGCATTGGGCTCGCCGAGTTCTTGCAGTTCAACGACCTTCTCCGCCAGTTGTAGCGGCGTCAGCTTTTCGCCATCGTTGTTGGTGATGCCCGAATAAATGAGGTTGACGCGGTTGACTGATTTCGCCTCATCGATAACGATCGGCAGGCGGTCAATCTCGGCACCTTCCTGGATAGCCATTAGTGCCGCGTGATAGCGGTGCTGCCCCTCGTACACGAAGATTCGGTCTTGACCGCCAACCTTGCGCACGAAACAGCCAAGCGGCTTTTTACGGTCGTATCCGTTGGCCGTTATCAAGCTGGCCAGGTGACGAACCCGCTCCATATCCAGCGGGCGGACGTTGTCGCGTGGATCGTAGTGGATCTCGCCGGGCGGGACAGTCCATAGATCCGATGATCCGCCGCCGGCCGCCTTGACCGCGGCCTTCGTGTTGCCGGTGACGATCATTGCGTCGAGAACGAGCGGGCTGGTCTTAGCCATGATTCGCCTCCAGCGTGTACGGGATACCACCCACATCGGCGAAGGTGGCATCCGGGGCATAGTGAAATAACGTGCCGTCAAACGGCGCAATGCCTACGCCGGCGAGCCAGTAAACGAGCCGTTCGTCGGAGCGCCGGATAGCCTGCCGCACGACCGTGGCTCGCACGAGCATGTGCAACTCAAGGCGGAGTGCCTGCGGATCGGCGTGCCGCAATGCGGCCTCAACACTGTCGATCGTGAGCGGGGCCGTCTGGCCAGCAAAGAGAGCGATCAACGCCTTGCAGATCGGGGAGAGGTCAGTCGACATGTTGTCTCCGGAGGCGACCGTAAAGTGTGGCGCGCAGGAACGGCCGGGCAAAGCAGATAGCGCAGAACAATGCGATAGCCGCCACGATCAGCTTGCCTGCGGAAACGCCAGCGAACAGCCAGAGCACGGTGTCTGCGAGACCGAACAGACAGCCGATATGACGCTGCTGAGCGGTGCCGGTGAGGAACCACGCAGAGCAGCACGTAGTAGTGGCAACGAAGAGGGCGAAGATCACGCAACCTCCTTCGCGCGAATTGCACGAGGCTTACGTTTCTTAGCCTTGGCGATTGTCGTTGCAGCGAGCGACTCGGCCTGTTTGCGGCGACTCTTTTTGATCACAGTCGCGCAGTCGTCCTCGTTCGGATACGAGATGGACGTGCCGACGACGGCGCTTCCGTCCATGATCATGTAGAGCGTGTGGATGCTGCCGGCAAGCGGCCGCCGCGCGACGACATACTTCCCAACCATGACCGGCGTCGTCGGACGCGGTGCCATCGGGTCGTAACGAACAATCGATCGCAATCCGATAGTGTCTCGCCGCGTCAGCTCCGGCGGAGCGTTGAGATTCATTCTTTGCATGTGGCGTTATTCCGTGTCGCCAGCGGCGAGACTTTTGCCGTCCGGCATGGTTTGCTCGGGTAGCGCGCGTTTCTTGCGTAGCTCGGCACAGTTGGCGAGGCAGATGCGCAGCGCTGGATTGGAGATCGAGTCGAGGGCGGAGCCGCGCAGATGGCAGAGACGGTGTTCCCGTGCAATATCGGCATCGGTCACGGGAATCCGTCGAGTCATCGCGCTTAAACCGTCGCCCGAATCGGAGGCTGTACGCACTGTAGTGGGAAGCGGTCGATCTGCCTGTCTGAGGAAAGCGTGCCGTTCTTTGCACGCGCCGATGGACGCGGGCCAATAATGTTTCGTCACTATGAGCGGTGCGGACACTGTCTGGGGCGTGGCGAGATTTTGCAGCATCCACCAAAGCCCCGCGAGGGCCGCCAGATCTGTCCGGACTGCGATGGAAACGGACGATTGCCGATTGACGAAGCTGCCCGATCACAGGCCATCGGTGTGCCGTTGCCGCGATACCGTCGTCATTGGGCGAGGCATTTTCGCGACATGCTGGCGTTGCTGGATCACGTCGACGGCGCTGTCGTGGACACGATGCGTCGGCAGATGCGAGGATGAAATGGCTTGCGTTTCAAGAATCGATCGAATATATTTCGGCCATCCTTTACCGAGTCACTGGATACATGGAGCGCCCGCCAACTCGTGGCGCAACCCTTTCGGCGACATACGAATAATCATAGGTGCCCGTTAGGTCGTGTGGAGGCGTTCGCCTTCACAAAACGCAGAATTCAAAGCCCTGAGTGCGAAAGCCTCGGGGTTTTTGCATTTGGAAGTCGCTATGTCTCGTGGCTCATTTCAGATCCGGGTCGACGCCAGCTCGCTGGTGCGCGGCATTGACGATAACGTGCAACGTCAGTTGCCATTCATCCAGGCGACGGCGCTGAACAACACGGCGAGGCAGGCTCAGTCTGCATTGAAAGCGGCGATGCCGCAGTACTTTGACCGCCCGACACCGTACACGTTGAGCTCGACGCGTATCACGTACGCGACCAAAGCCAAACCGGTCGCAACAGTCGGCTACAAAGACGACTCCTTCAAGGGGACGCCGGCAACGAAATATCTGCTGCCCGAGGTGGACGGCGGCACGCGAAACGTGAAGCGCGTCGAGTCGTTACTACGGGGGAAAGGTCTTCTGCCGTACGACATGTACGTCGTGCCGGGCAGCGCGGCGCAGTTGGACCGGTATGGAAACTTCAGCCGTGGGCAGTATTCGAAGATCCTTGCGCAGCTGCAGGCTTCGCGTGATCGAACGCAGAACGAAACGAAAGCGTCGCGCGCCCGAAAGCGGCGCAATCCGTCGGCTGATGCCCGCTACTTTGTTGGGCGGCCCGGCGGTGGCCGCATGCCGCTCGGCGTGTGGGCGCGCTACCAGTTTGCACACGGCTACGCAGTCAAGCCGGTGCTGCTGTTTGTCAAAGCGCCGCGTTACACCGCGCGTTTCCCTTTCGACCAGATTGTGGCGGATGTGGTCGACGTGAACCTCGGCGCGAACGTCGCTGCTGCGTTCGTGTTGGCTGCGTCGACGTCGCGATAGACGCTGTGGACCGCTGGGGGATAGGGCGCCCCTATGCGGAGCGGCAGGTCATAGGACACCACTGGGTCCTTCCGGGGCGTCAGCCGATGCGGGTAATTCGAGCCCCATCACACGCGCCGTCAAAGCAACTTTTCAGGGTAGTCACTCTGGTAGTCAGGTAGTCATTCTGGGGGTAGTCGGGTAGTCACTGACTGCCCCTTTTCCGTTTCTGGAGGCCGCATGGCCAAGCTTGGGCAAAGGGCGTTTGCCCGGCACATTGGCGTGACGCTGCGCGCGGTGCAGAAGGCGATCCAGTCCGGACGCATTGCTGTCGATGCAGACGGCAAGATTGATGCCGATGCGGCCGTGGCGGCATGGCGTCGCAATACGGATGAGTCGCGGCGCTCGATTACCGACCAATCACGCTCATCGCTCGCGAACGCGGCGTTTTCAATGCCGTCTCCTTCGGCTAATCCTGACGATGATGAGGATGACGACGACGTTCCTGCTGCCGCGAGCAAGGAAGACCCTTCGATGGTCGCCTATCGCGCTGCGCGGGCGGCGAGAGAACAGACGCGGCTCGAGCGCGAGCGCATGGACCTCGAGCGTGAGCGCGGCACGACGCTGCCGCTTGCTGACGCACAGCGCCTCGCCTTCACCGCATTTCGTACGGTGCGCGATAACGTGATGAACATCCCTGTTCGTCTGAAAGACGCGCTTGCTGCAGAGACTGATCCCGTCAGGGTCGAGTCGGTGCTCGAGGCGGAGCTCGTTCGCGCGCTTGCGTCTGTGGACGCGACGGCGCTCCTGAGCGACAACGATACGGATGACGCCGATGGGAGCGACCGAAGCATTTCTGAAGACGATCACGGAGGCGATACGGCCTGACAGGCGGATCGGCATAGCCGAATGGTCAGAGAAGCATCGCGTGCTGCCGGAGAGCAGCCCAGAGCCGGGTAAATGGCGCAATGAACGCACGCCGTACCTCGTCGGCATCATGGATGCGCTCTCGGGTCAGCCGAGTGCTGTCACGCGCTACGCGCACGACGATGACCGGCCGTTCGATAACAGCCGCGTGATTACGGTCGGTCTCATGAAGGGCCACCAGCTCGGCGGCTCGGCGCTGGGTGAAAACTTCATCGGTCGCTGCATCACGACAGCGGCCGGCAACATCCTCGCCGTGTTTGCGACGTACGACGACGCCGAGAAGTGGGAAATGGACCGCTTCGAGCCGATGCGTTCGTCGACGCCGGATCTGCGCCGCCGTGTGCGGGACGCGATGAAGAAGGGCAGCGAAAACACCAAGCTGCGCAAAAAATTCCCCGGCGGGTTGATGAACCTCGTCAGCGCGACGAGGGCAGGCCGCCTGAAGTCGACGACGGTGCGCTACGTGCTGCTCGAGGAAATCGACGAGTACGTGCTCAACGTCGACGGTCAGGGCAATCCAATCGAGCTCGCGAAAAACCGCACAAGTAACTTTGGTCGGCGCGCGAAGATTTTCGCGAACAGCACGCCGACTATCAAGCGCCGTTCGCAGATCGAAAAGTTGTACGAGGCCGGCGACCAGCGGCGGTATTTCGTCCGGTGTCCGGATTGCGGGTCGCCGCAATTCTTTGACTGGCGCAAGGGCATGCGCCGCTCGCCGGACGATCCGGGCGTCGTGCTGTATTACTGCCAGACGGGCTGCGGCGCTGGCAATCCTGAAAGCGTGTGGAAAACGCGAGGCTATGAGGGCGCTTACTGGATGCCGACCGCGCCTGGCGACGGCAAGACGGCCAGCTTCCATCTGAGTGCGCTGTACGCGCCGCTCGGATGGCGTCCGTGGTCGGACCTGATGGACGACTGGGAAGCGGCGCAAAGCGACACCGACAAGATGATCGCGTTCGTCAACAACGCGCTTGCCGAGTGTTGGGAAGACAAGAGCGCGGAGATGAAGTGGGAGACGATCAAGCGGCGTGCGGAGCCGTACAAGCTGCGCACGATCCCGCTCGGCTGTCTGCTGCTGACCTGTGCGGTCGATACGCAGAACGACCGCCTCGAAGTCGAGATTTCCGGCTGGGGGCGCGGCATGCGCAACTGGACAGTCGACCACGTTGTCTTTCGAGGTGACCCGGCGTTGCCTGACGTGTGGAATCAGCTCGACAGGTATCTCGACACGCCGATCGTCAACCAGTTTGGCGTGGCGATGCGCATCGAGCTATGTGCTGTCGACTCGGGCGGCAGTCGCACGCAGGACGTGTACGACTATTGCCGGCTGCGGCGCCATCGTGGTGTATTCGCCATCAAGGGTGCGAAGGAGAAGCACAAGCCGATCATCGGTCGCCCGACCGATCAGGATGTGACGGTCAAGGGCAAGACCTATCCGAACGGCGTGAAGCTCTGGCCGGTCGGCACCGACACCGCGAAGAGCCGCATATTTGGTGCGCTGCTCGGCGACGAGGATCGTGAAGTCGTTGACCGGCGCATGCACTTCTCCGTCGATCTCGACGACGAGTACTTCGAGCAGCTGACGGCAGAGGCGTACAACCCGTCGAAAGACCGCTGGGACAAGCTCAGAAAGCGCAATGAGGCGCTCGACCTGAAGGTCTACAACTTCGCATGCGCGTATCACCCACGCTTGCGCCTGAATGCCTATCAGGATGCCGACTGGGCAGCGCTCGAAGCGGTGATCGAGCCGCGTGTGCAGGATCTGTTCGCGTCCGTTCCGGCTCATGAAGTGCCGGCGCCGGAACCGGCTGGCGCGGCGGAGCCGGCTGACGCGAACACAGCTGTGCTGGAGGTTGCTCCGGACGCGGAGCTCGCGGTGGCGACGGTCGATACGGCAAGCGAACCGGCGGCGCCAGCGACCGACACGGGTGCGATGCAGAACTCATGGATTCCACGCCGGGACAACTGGCTGAGGCGATAGATATGGCATTTACCCAGCAGAACCTCGACGCGATCGAGAAAGCCATCGCGACCGGCACGCTATCGGTCGAATACAACGGCAAGCGCATCACCTATCGTTCCATGGGCGACCTGTTAAAGGCGCGCGATGTGATCAAAACCGAGCTGGCGAAGCAGCAGTCGCCCAGCGTACCGCGATCCAGCATCGCTATTTATCAACGGTTCTGACATGAAGACAAACTTTATCGACAGGGCCATTGAATACGTGGCGCCGGGGCTCGCTGCGAGACGGATGCGCGCGCGGGTTTCGATCCATGCCGCACGCGGATTCGACGGCGCCAAGCGCGGGCCGCGCTCGGCGGGCTGGCGTGCCTCCGGTGCAAGCTCGACGGCGGAGGTGCTGCCCGCGCTCGGCATCCTGCGCAACCGGGCACGGGATCTGGTGCGTAACAACCCGCACATCCGGCGAGCGCTCAAGATTCTTGTGGCAAACGCGATCGGGACGGGTGTGCAGGCCAAATTCGGCGACAAGACTCTCCAGAAGGTCTGGAAGCGGTGGGTCAAGGTTTGTGATGCTGGCGGACTGCTGGACTTTTATGGGCTGCAGGCGCAGGCGTACAAGGCCCTGAAGGAGTCGGGCGAAGTGCTGCTCAGGTTTCGCACGCGCCTGCCGCAGGACGGCCTGGAAGTGCCGCTCCAGCTCCAGATCCTTGAGATCGATTTTCTCGACACGTTGAAGGTCGGTCCGGTCGACGGCGGGTTTGTTGTGGCTGGCGTGCAGTTCAACATGATCGGCCAGCGCACCGGTTACTGGCTATTCGATCAGCACCCCGGAGAAGTGGCGCAGGTGCCCCGCAACATGCTGAGTCGCTTTGTGCCGGCTTCGGAGATCATCCACCTGTTCGATGCAATCGATCGGCCCAACGCAGTGCGTGGGTTCCCCTGGCTTGCTTCTGCGATCTGGAAAGCCCGCGATCTCGACGAGTATCAGGACGCCGAGCTCGTGCGCAAGAAGATCGAGGCCTGCTTCGCGGCGTTCGTCACGTCGAGCGACGAGGGCTTTCAGGTTGGGCGCACAACGGCATCCGCGCCTGGCGATCCTCGTCGCGTGGAGTCGCTGTCGCCTGGCATGATCGAGTATTTGCGGCCGGGTGAAACTGTTGATTTTTCCGCACCTGCAACCAGCAACGACTACGAGGGGAATGTACGCGTCGACCTGCGCGCGATCGCTGCTGGCACGGACACCACGTATGAGCAGCTGACCGGCGATTATTCACAGGTCAATTTCACCAGCGGTCGCATGGGCAAAATGGAGTTCAAGCGTTTCCTCGAGCAGGATCTGTGGCTCATCTTCATCCCGATGTTCTGCGAAGCGGTCGCGAGCCGCTTCGTTTCGACCGCCTATCTCGCCGGCAGGACGACACAGCCGGTAGCGGATGTGTCCTGGTCGCCGCAGCGCATCGAATTTATCGATCCGTTGCGCGAAGCAAACGGCATCATCGCGTTGATCGACGCTCGCCTGAAGAGCCGGCATCAAAGTATCCGCGACCTCGGCGAAGACCCGGACGAGGTCGATGCAGAGATCAACGCAGATCCCCTCGCAATTGAGGTGCCCGTTTCCGGCCGTTCTCTCGACGCGAAGTCGGCACACGATGTTCTTGAGCGGCTGGAGCAGATCCTGTCAGCGGTGCCGCAGTAGTCGTCGCAAAGCAACTTTGAAACCTCTGAAACGCCCGCTTTCATGCGGGCGTTTCCTATTGGAGTGAACCATGCCCGAACCCGTTAATGGTCGTCGCGGCGGTGCCGGCGCACCGTCGGCGATGCCTCTTCAAACGCGCCTGCAGCCGGTTGGGTCTGTTGATGCGCAAAACCGCACGGTTGATGTCACCTGGACGGCCGGCGCACAGGTACAGCGATACGACTGGATGCGTGACCGCACATACATGGAGGAGCTCAGCACCGATTCGGGGGCCGTCCGGATGGATCGACTGCAGTCTGGTAATGCGCCAGTTCTGAACGATCACGACCGCTGGGGTGGCCTCGATTCGGTGCTCGGTGTCGTGTCCAGCGCGTCGCTCGATAGCGCGAGCAGCACCGGGCAGGCGCAGCTTCGCTTTTCATCGCGTGACGCGGTGCAGCCGTATTTTCAGGACGTGCAGGACGGCATCCTGCGCAACATTTCTTTCGGCTACCGGACGTATCAGTACGACATGATCCCGCCCGGCCAGGAAGGCAACGATCAGTGGATTTACCGCGCGACCGACTGGGAGCCGTACGAAATCTCGCTGGTTTCCATCCCGGCGGATCCGAACGCCACCGTGCGCAATGCAGGCGGCACGCCAGACCAACGCTTTTTCCCTTGCGAGTTCGTGGATCGAAGCGCAGGGGGTTCTTCTGACGGGGCACGCGCCTCGCAACTTAACCAAGGAGCTGTGATGCCCGGTGAAAACCAACCTCAAACCCCCGCAAATCCGTCCGGTCCGGATGCCTCGGAGGCGGCACGAAACGCTGCAGCTGCGGCCCAAAGCGAAGCCGCTCGCAATGAAGGTGCAGCGGCGGAACGTCAGCGCATGATGGATCTTCGCACGGCCGTCCGCGCGAGCGTGCTGGACAATCAGGATGAGTTGCTGAACGGCTTCATCGAACGCGGCGTGACCGTCGACGCCGCGCGCGCTGAAATCCTGCGCCTGCAGGCCGAGCGCTCAAACGCGAATCCGCAACGAGGCGCGGCGAACATCGTCACCGTGACCGACGAAACCGATGTGCGCCGTGCCGCGATGACGGACGCGGTGATGCATCGCGTGAACCCGCGTCATGAGCTGAACGATGCGGCCCGCCAGTATCGCGGCATGACGCTGCGGGAAATGTGCCGCGAGGCGCTGGAAGGGGCCGGCGTCGACACGCGCGGCATGGACCTTCGCCAGCTGGCTGGCATGGCGCTCGGCATGACGGGCCGTGCGGGATACACCTCGACGTCGGATCTGCCGATCGTCTTCGGCAACGTGATTAACCGGACGCTGCGCGACGCGTATTCGGCGGCACCTCGGTCCTTCACAAGCTGGGCACGTCAGGGCTCGCTGACGGACTTCCGCCCGGCAACGCGCGTGCAGGTCGACGGCGCCCTGAAGCTGGAAAAGATCAACGAAACCGGCGAATACAAGTACGGCAAGCTGACCGATAGCGGCGAAGTGATCCAGCTCGGCTCGTACGGCAAGATCATCAACTTCACGCGCCAGATGATCATCAACGACGATCTTTCGGCGCTGCAACGCGTGCCGTTGTATTTCGGCCGCGCGGCTGCCAACCTCGAATCCGATGTGGTTTACGGTTGCCTGACCGCCAACCCCGCGATGTCGGACGGCAAGGCGTTGTTTCATGCCCAACATGCGAACCTCGGCGCGGGCGGTGCAATCTCGATCGACACGCTGACGGCGGCCCGTACCGCGATGCGCGTGCAGAAAGCGCCAGGCGACGGTACGCCGCTCAATACCGCGCCGAAGTTCCTGCTCGTGCCGGCTGCGCTCGAAACGATCGCCGGTCAGTACACCAGCAATCAGTACACGCCGAATCAGGCCACGCAGCAGAACCCGTTCTTCAACACGCTCACGCCGATCGTCGAGCCTCGTCTGGATGCGGTCAGCGCCTCGAGCTGGTATCTGGCCGCCGATCCGTCCGCGATCGACACGGTCGAATTCTGCTACCTCGAAGGCGAGCAGGGCCTGTACACGGAGCAGGACCTGGATTTCGACGTCGACGGCCTGAAGGTCAAGGCGCGGCTCGATTTCGCTGCAAAGGCAATCGACTATCGCGGCCTGTTCAAGAATCCGGGCCAGTAATCCCACGCGTGTGCCGGCCGCGTGCCGGTGCAGTTCAGTCCATGTCAACTTCAGAAGGAACTGATCTATGAATAACTTCATTCAAAAGGGTCGTACAGTCACGGCCACGCTGGCTGCAGCGGTCACCTCCGGGCAGCTGGTGCTGCTAGGCAATGGCAAGCTGCCGGCCGTCGCTTCTGGCACCTACGCTGCCAATGTCGAGGGCGAGTACAACACCGGCGGTGTGTACGAGTTACCGAGCGCGACCAATGGTGCCGCAGTCGTCGGCGACCGCGCCTATCTGGATCCGGCAACCGGCGTTGTCACGGCGACGGCAGGGGACAACGATCCGGTCGGTCATTTCGCAGCGCCCAAAGCTGCAGCCGATGCCACCGCGCGCGTGCGACTGTGGCTGTAGGCGATTTTGATCCAGGTGTGTTCTGGGATGCGTTTGCAGCCGCCGGCATGCTGAAGACAGCGACGTTCGCGTTGGGCGATGGCCCAACGCGGGACGTCCAGGTTGGATTTATGTCGCCGGACGAGCTGCAGCTCGACGGGCAGGTCACGGTGACCGACTATCAGATCGAGTACCAGAGCGCCGACCTGCCGGACCTGCGGCGTGATTCGACGCTCACGATCGGATCGGTTCGTTACCGCGTGCGACGACCGCCGCGTCGCAAAGACGACGGCTTCTTCAGCGTCGCCGATCTGGAGGCAATGAAATGACTACACGCCGTGAATCCTATGTCGCTGCCCTCATGACTTTGCTCGGAGCAAACGCCGGTCTGCAAGCGCTCGGCATGACTCTCAAACGCTCGATAGCTGAGGCAATCGACAGCGGTGAGTCTCCGGCGCTTGTTGTGCATCGTGGGCGCGACGTGGTTGCCGATTCGAATATCGGTCGGACGACGCGATCGTGTGCCGTGATGCTTACGGCGGTCGTGCGCGACCCGGCTCCGGACCGGGCTGCCGACGAACTGTTCGAGTTTGCTCATCCGGTCGTTATGCATTTCGATGCTGACGGTGTGGTCGGCGTGAACGAGGAAACGACCGACGAACCGGAGACTGCGGAGATTGAGGGCGGCGTCGGTGTCGTGACGTTGCACTACACCATTCTGTATCAAACGAACACCGACAGCCTGATCGACTGACATCGCGGTCGCCGCGTCACCTATTAATCTAGAGGAGTTGATATGGCCGGGTCCAAATCAATGAAGAATTCCGTCGTGCTGGCGGCACTGCAGGTGGCGATCGGCACGCCGGCCGTACCGACATCCGCCGACGATGCGATGCTGGTGAGCAACATCAGCGCCAAGCCGGTCGCAGCCGAATACGTGTCGCGCGACACGATCCGCCCGTTCTTCGGCAACGACCAGCAGCTCACGGCGGGCTGTCACGCCGAACTCGATTTCGAGATCGAAGTGGCCGCCTCGGGCCATGCAGGTACGCCGCCGGCATGGGGCCGCCTGCTGATTCCATGCTATTTCTCGGAAACCGTCACGGCGGACACGAGCGTTGTCTATGCGCCGGTGAGTGTGCAACCGACCACGCCGTTGACGCTGTACTACTACCTCGACGGACTCCTGCATAAGCTCACCGATGCGTACGGCACGGTTTCGTGGGACTTTACGGTCAAGCAGATCCCGAAGCTGAAATTCCACTTCATGGGCGTGTATAACCCGGTGACCGATTCGCCGATCCCGGCCGGCACGGACTTCTCGAAATTCCTCGTGCCGAGGATCGCCAGTACGCAATTTACGTCGTGGCAGATGCATGCGTATAGCGGCCCGCTGCAGGCGTTGTCGCTAGATATCGCGAATACCCTGAACTGGTCGCAACTGATCGGTTACGAGCGGGCGGAGGTCACAGACCGCAAGCCTACGGGCAAGATCACCATGCAGCTGGGCTCGGTCGCGGACAAGGACTGGTGGACCTCCGCGAAAGACGCGCTGCTTGGGGCGCTGACGATCACGCACGGTGTCGGTGCCGGCAACATCGTCCAGCTCGACGCGCCCAAGGTGCAACTGACCGACCCGTCGTACACGGATCAGGACAACAAGGTCATGCTCGACGCGACGCTCACGGTTACGCCGGACGCAGGCAACGATGAGATCATCATCACCGTAAAGTAACTTTGCAGTTCAACGACGCGGGCCGCCATGTGCGGCCCGTTTTTATTTGAGGATTCGAATGCCATACGTTCTCGCGAAAGATCCCACTTTCACGACACTTGTCAGGGTCGTCGAACCCGGCACCGCTGACGATGGTTCGCTCGAAACACACGAATTCACGGCGGAATTCAAACGGCTGAAGCGTGACGAGGCGGAAGCGCTCATGAAGTCGGGCCAGCTGGCCTATGTGGCGCTGGCGGATGTGCTTGTCGGCTGGTCGGGATTGAAAGGCGTCGATGGCGCGGATCTGCCGTTCACCGCAGAGTACCGTGACGCGCTTCTGCAGATCCCGCACGCGATCGTGGCTTTGTGGGATGCGTTCCTGCTGAATACGTCGGGAGCAGCACGAAAAAACTGATTGACGCGGCGCGGCGGTGGGCGGGCGTCGCGGTCGATGAGAACCGGGTCGATGCCGGTGTCGCAGCAGCGCTCGCGGCTTTCGGCGCACGACCGGAGGACGTTGAAAGGGCGCGCGAGCAGCAGGCTGAAAACGACTTCGAGGTCTATCCGGAGAACTGGCGGGCCGTTCAGGTGTTCCTTGCGCTGTCGACGCAATGGCGCACGGTCGCAATCTCAACGATGACCAAAGCTCGTCTCATTCATACAGGGCTCGACTATTCGGCAGTCGAGCCTGTCTTTCGGATGATGGGTATCAGATCGAAGCGCCGCGCCGCGATATTCCAGAAACTCAGGGTGATGGAGGAAGCCGCGCTCGATGCGTTGCTGCCTGAATAGCCCTGTCTGCAGACGCCCCTCGTTGAGGGGCTTTTTAATTGACGGATCGATATGGCTGGAACAAATGGGTCGCTCGGCCAGCTGGTCGTACAGATCACGATGGACCCGTCGTCATATCAGGCGGGTGCGCGTGGCATCAGGTCGGATGCGCAGGCTATGGCCTCGACCGTGGCGAAGGCGGGTGAAAGTGGCGCCGCCAGCATGGACAGGATCGGCGTGCATACGGCGGGCGCGCGCAAAGAGATCGTGGTCATGGCTCACGAGCTCGCGACCGGCAGTATCAAAAATTTCGTTGGTTCTTCGATGGTGCTCGCCGAGCGCATGGATGCGATCGCGTTGATAACCAGTCCACTGGGGCTCGCGCTCGGTGCTGTCGTTGGCGTGCTGGGTGCGTTCGCCGTTGCTGCGGTCAAGGGCCATGAGGAAGCGCAAGCGCTGGCGAACTCGTTGCAGGTCACCGGCAATTACGCAGGCCTGACGGCGAGCAGCTTTGCCGCCCTCGCGCAGCAGATTTCCTCCGGCACTGGCGATGGTTTCGTGACTGCACGCGAGGGCTTGCAGGCGTTGGTGTCGACGGGCCAGATCACAGGCCAGTCGCTCGAAGTGCTTGGTGAGGACGTTGTGCGAATGCACGACCTGACCGGTGAGAAGCTCGACGATATCGCAAAGGATTACGCCAGGATGCCCGAAGGCGTCGCGAAGTGGGCCGAGCAGCATAACCAGAGCATGCACTTCATCACGACGGCGCAATACGATTACATCCGGCAGCTTGAAGACGCCGGTGACAAGCAGGGCGCCATGCTCGTTGTCGCGAAGGCGCTCGACGACCAGCTGCGCAACGAATCGCTCAAGAACCTCGGGCTGCTGGAAACTGCCTGGCGCGGCGTTGGCAATGCCATCAGTAGCACGTGGGAGTGGATGAAATCCATTGGCCGCGCGGAGACGGCCGCCGAGCAGATCGCGAGTGCGAGAGCGGAAGTGCAGCGGCTGCAGAACGCCTTGAATGCGCCCAGCGGCCAGATGAATGCCGACCTGCTGCAACCGCAGTTGCAGGCCGCGCAGGCGAAGCTTGAGTCGCTGAACCGCGATGCATTGCGTGCGCAGGATGCCGCGACCGACAAGGCGCAGCAGGCACAAACCCAGCAGGCCGGCATTGCCGCTTCGGACTTCCTGAAGAAACTTCAGGACGAAGAAAAGGGCATCAACCGCGTCAGCCAGGCGCTGGATGACTATCGCCAAAAGGTCGCTGACTATAACAAGGCCAATCCGGATAGTCCGGTTTCGAAGCAGCAGCAGGCCGCCGATGAAGCGTATCTGCGCAAGCAGTACAGCGACCATTCGGGGCAGTCCGAGGCAAACAGGATCCGCAAGAGCATGCTCGATGCCGCGCTCCAGACGACCAAAAACGGGCTGGACCTGATCCAGTCGGCGTACAAGGCTGCGGACGACCAGTTGCAGGCGCTGCACAAAGCCACTTTGATTTCCGATCAGACTTTCTACACAGCGGAAATCACGGCGGCCGACGATGCTGCCCAGAAGCAGATTGCGGCCTATGAACAGGAGAAGAAAACGCTGCAGGACGCGTACTGGAAAGCGCCACTCGACGAACGGATCAGGATCACGCAGGAGATCGGCGAAGTCGATACGAAGATCGCGAAGGTCCGGCAGGATAACGCCGCGAAGGATGCGGTCTATCTGACGCAGCAGACTGACGCGCAGCGCAAGTACCAGAAGTCCATCGAAGATACACGCGACGCGCTTCTCGCGCAGGCCGGTGTGACCGCTCCGAAGGCCGCGCACGACTACGATGAAAAGAACCGCGGTGCGATGCTGCAGGCGGCGACAACCGGTGATCTTGGTGGCGCCGCTTTCCTCGACCAGAACCGCCAGCTCACGCTGCTGATTGCGCAATACAACGACGTTATTGCGCAGTCGAAAGAAGCGCAGAACAGCATTTCGCTCGATCAGCAAACCGGTGTCACCGGCCTGCTCGATGCGTTCTCGCAATTGCGCTCGAATTCGGCGGACACGGTGCAGTCGTTGCAGTCGTTGTACGAGCAGGTGAACAGGCTGTCCTGGCAAACGACGGATGAGGGTGTGCTGCGTAATCTTGACCAGTTGCGCGACAAGATCCGCCAATCGATGCTCGATAGCCAGAACTACTTTCAGGATTTCGCCGATGCCGGCAAGAGCGCTTTCTCCGGCATGTTCTCGGACATCGTGACTGGGTCCAGAACGCCCGCGCAGGCGGTTCAGTCGATGGTCTCCAGCATGCTGGCTTCGTTCGCGCAGCTTTTTGCGAACAAGGCGTATTCGAGCATCGTCAACGGACTGTTCGGCTCATTGTTCCCGACGTCGACCGCCGCGACGGGAGGCGCCGCATACGGTTTCACGATGCCGTCGTCGATTCAGGGCAGCGGTTCCCTGTTCGGCACCGGTGCCGGCTTGATGTTTGCAGGCGGTGGCGACGTGTCGGGGCCGGGCACAGGAACCAGCGACAGCATCAACGCGAGGCTCTCGAATGGCGAGTTTGTGGTGCGAGAGAGCGTTGTCTCGCAGCCGGGCGTTCGCTCGTTCCTGCAGGCCCTTAACGGTGGGCAGGGTATCAGTGGCCGCAATCGATTTGCCAACGGTGGGTATGTGGGCGACGACGCGTCGAGCAGCTCTGTATCTGGACCGAACGTCGATCTGCATATCCACAACGCGCCGGCCGGCGCTCAGGTCAACCAGACGAAGATGCCAAATGGTGGTCTGCGGCTCGACGTCATTCTGGAAAAGGTCGATCAGCACATCGCGTCCGGCATCCGTTCCGGGCGGGGCGCGACGGCCCGCACCATGCAGCAGCAGTACGGGCTTAATCGAACTGTGGGGCAAACCTGATGGCAGATCTTCCGACGTGGCCGGCCATGCTGCCGGATCCGCGTGCGAGCGGCTACGGCATCCAGCCCGTGACACCGTACGCGCGCACCGATATGGATAGCGGTGCCGCCCGGCAGCGGCGCCGCTTCACCCGCGTCCCGTCTCACGTGTCAGTGACGTGGCGTTTCACTCACGCTGAGCACGCGCTGTTTGAGGGCTTTCTTGCGTACGAGATCAACCTCGGCACGGACTGGTTTGCGGTGGGACTGCTCAATGGCATGGGCGTGAATCAGGTGCAGGCGCGGTTCATGGACGATCCGCCGTACAAGTCCGCGATCAGCGACTCGCGTGCGTGGTTCGATGTGACCGCAACGCTTGAAGTGAAGGCGCTGCCGTTGCCCTCGCGCGACGAGTACGAAGTGCTGCGCACGTACACGGCAGCTGAAATTGCCGCGATGGGAGATCCGCTTCACGACTTCATTCACGCGAAATTGCCGGGCCCCATGAGGTGGAACTGATGGCGACAATTACCGACGCGCTGGCGGAAGTCTACGCCAGCAATCCGCAAGGCGAGGTCGTGCTGACGACGCTGGAATTGCGTCATTCGTCATTTATCGACGATGCAGGCAATCCCGCGCCGATCCGCGTGGTCGCCGACTACGACGATCTGGTTGCAACCCTCGAGAGTGACGCACCGCTCAATGCTGGGCAGAGCGTGACCTTTACCGCCGTTGCGTTCCAGTTCGCGTTGCCGTCAATGGAAGAGGGGCAGGCGCCGCAGATTGACATCGTGATCGACGGGGCGAGCGCGGAAATTATCGGTCATCTCGAAAGTGCGGTCACGCAGACCGAGAAGATTGAATGCACACACAGACGTTTTCTGGCATCGAACCCGGCTGCAGGTCCACACGACGAGGAACCGCTGACGCTGTATGTCGCCAGCGCCAAAGTAACTTTGACGCGGGTCACTGCGACGGCGGCGCTTACGGACATTAATAACAGTCCCTTTCCGTCGGACGTCTACAGTCCCGATGTCTTTCCGGGGCTCGTGCGATGACTCCAGACCAGGCCAATGCCTATATCGGTCTTCCGTGGGTGGACGGTGCGCGCGGTCCCGATTGCTTCGATTGCTGGGGGCTGTTGAGCTGGGTCCAGCTTCACCATTTCGATGTTGTGCTGCCTGAACTGCCGGCCTTACCGGATACGCGGCGCGACCTCTATCGCGCGCATATGGATACGGGGGCGTGGCGTCTTATCGAGCGTCCGGTCCACGGAAGCGGGGTGCTACTGCGCGGCGGGGATCGCCCGCACGTCGGCGTCTACCTCGATCTCGATGGAGGTGGAGTACTTCACGCGCAGGAAGGGGCGGGCGTCATCTTCACCGAGCGGTCGAAACTCAAGAAAGTGGGGTATCCACGTGCTAGCTGGTACAGCTTCCTATAAGGCGAC